>CAYGUK010000067.1:0-21570 GCA_964352985.1 uncultured Legionellales bacterium | reverse complement strand
TGGTATATCAATTAATTTTAAAGCCAGTGCGCTAGTGTGTTCTTTAACCATTGATACGCTTCCTCAATATCACCTGCAAACTCTTTTCCTATCTCTTTAATTTCCTCACCACCCCATACAAACAATAAGCCTTCCACCACAGCAGTAACAATTAATACTGTCCAACCTGCGGGGGTAAATACAAGTAATAAATTTCCAACTACCTGCATGACTCCAATTTGCATTGCGACACCAAAAGCTTCTCTAAAGGCATCGTCTCCATTTTTATATGAATTATACACATCATCAATACCTAAGAGAACGGTGAAAGCAAATAATCCATTAGACATCCTTTTACCATATTTTGCAATTTTGCCAATTCTTTCAATATCGTCAAGACTATCAACTAAGTAACCTTTATTCTTGGCCGCAATTTCCATTCTTTTTGATGAACGAAGAAATTTTTTTGCTTTTTAAGATTACTGAATTAATTTTTTTAAAAATTCTCTTGCTAATTTATTGAAAGCAGCGGGATTATCATGATAAACGGGAGCGCCTGAATCAATAATAAATAAGTTACAATTATTTCCTATTAATTCTACATCTCGCATAGCACCTTTATAAGGATGAAGTGGATCATATTTTCCTGCAAACCACAGTACTGGACACGTGATCAGATGTAATTTTTTAGTGTAATCAAATTTTTGATACCCATTTGCAAAAATTTTTTTCATAGATTCATTGTTACGAGATGGTTTTGGCATAATATATGTTTTCTTTGATAAAGTACTAAAACCATATTGAGCAAATACTTCAAATTTTGATAACGAAGTTGGATCCTGATCATAGGCTAACACTGCTTTGGCTGCTTTTTCAGCATAAGCTGTAATTTCTTCATCACTTAAATTCTTAAATGGTGTAAATTCTCGACGATCTTCTCTAGACGCTTGTGCGCGATAAGCTTCTGCTTTAAGTTTAGGTGAGACTACTGCCTCAGTATTTACTAATATCAAACCACCGACTGCCTCTGGATGACGAGTGGCACATGCTGGAGAAATAAAAATAATAAAAAGATTTAGATTTCATGATATCAGACATAAAGCGGCAAGTGATGCTGAAAGAAAACTAGGACGAGAATATGCTAGACAACTACTCGCTCATACCTCTCAGGAAACGACCAAAAGATACATCGATGGATACACTAAAGTTAATCCATTGGAATGATATTCAAACTAAATATTCCGCAGTTAACTTAATATTCCATAGAAAGTATAAAAAAGGAACTAATTTTGACTTATAACACATTGAAATTTATGGAAGAGTTTTGCCGAAGAGAGGAGTCGAACCTCCGACCTACTGATTACGAATCAGTTGCTCTACCAACTGAGCTACTTCGGCGTGGGTAAAACCAAGAATGTATGTTTTAACTTGTTGTTACGGCCAAAGAGTATAAAAGAGAATAAACCTAAAACACAACTCTAAACTTTATTCATGTTAAAACTTAGCAAGTTAGAACGGAATACGGTATGATGTCGCCCTATTTGACAGATTTTTTGGATGCACATAAGTATGCGTAACACAATTCTTGCTTTATTACTTGGGTTTACTGCCGTTGGTTTAACGGGGTGTCAATCTATGTTATCCCACATCCACATTTATGATATTCAACAAGGAAATGTGGTCACAAAAGCAATGGCTGATAAGTTACGTATTGGCATGTCCACAGATCAAGTTCGCGCGATTCTTGGCGATCCGGTTATTACGAATACATTTCGTCTAAACAGATGGGATTATGTTTATACAATGAAAAAACCCTATCACCCTCGTGACGAAAAAGTGTTAACAGTCTACTTTAATAATAATGGCATTTTAAACAAAATTGTGAAGCACAAAAAAGATAATTAACTATTTTTGTGTTGCTTTTTAGCACGAAGACGACGGGCTGTTTTAGGATCGATTATTAAATCACGATAAATTTCTATCCTATCGCCCTCTTTGACTTTATCTTGAAGTGTCACTTTTTTGCTGAAAATACCTAGCTTTTGTTGGCTAATATCTATTTGTGGAAATTGCGTTAATATCCCAGATTCATTAATCGCGTCTAATACGGTTTCACCTGAAAAAAGTTTAACACTTAACAAACATTGTTTTTTTCCATCATCAAAAAACACTTCTACTTTAATCGGGAATTTCTCGTTGACCATAAATTTCCACAGCACGTTTTTGAAAGGCATCAACTAATGTAGATGCAATTTGTTGAAACAAAGGACCAAAAGCAAAACTAATTAAACGACCCGCAAATTCAAATTCCATATCTAATGAAACACGACAGGCGACATCAGCAATCGGATCAAAACGCCAATAACCTTGCAAACGCTTAAAGGGTCCACTGACCAAACGAATGTCGATCATTTTGTTTGTTTGATTGCGATTACTTGTTGTAAAACTTTTTTGTAAGCCCCCTCTAGAAAAAGTAAGGGTTGCTTTGACTTCGTGTTCATCACGCGAAATAACATTTGCAGCAATACACCACGGAATAAAAAGTGGGTATGATTCAAAGTCATCCACTAAGGTAAACATTTCTTCAACCGTATAAGGTACGATTACACTCTTGCTAATATGCGACATATCGGCCAATTTTCAACGATTTTCACCTAAGACTCAAGGCAAAAGCTTACAAATTGAAAAAAAAATCTGTATAATCGCCAGCTCACAGGAAATGACCATGACAAAGAAATCCAAAAAACCAACTGACAATACGATTGCGCTTAATAAAAAAGCACTACACGATTATTTTATCGAACAAAAGTTTGAGGCTGGTTTAGTGCTTGAAGGTTGGGAAGTAAAAAGTCTCCGTGAAGGTCGCGTGCAACTCAAAGAAAGTTATATCGTCATAAAAAGAGGTGAACTTTGGCTATTGGGTTCACACATTACTCCACTTTCTACCGCAAATGCCATGATCAAAACCGATCCCACACGCACACGAAAATTATTACTTCATAAAGATGAAATCAATAAATTAATAGGTCTAGTTGAGCGTAAAGGGTATACCCTCGTCCCGCTCGCCTTATATTGGAAAAACGGTCGTGCAAAATTACAAGTCGTGCTTGCTAAAGGTAAAAAAATGCATGATAAACGCCAAGTCTCTAAAGACCGCGATTGGACTCGTAACCAACAACGTATTTTAAAAAATAAAAGCTAATCCTTAAAAATAATTTTCTTGTAATTTTATCCAATCGACTTGTTGTAATCGATCTTTACATTCAAAAACTGCATGAACCACATTTTGGTAAAAACCAATACGTGAAGCAATTTTTATTCGATTATTTCTATCAAGTAATTTATTTTCTTGATCTAATGAACGGAAAAACAAAGATAAGGTTTCTATGGTTGAAAAAATCAATCTAAAATTTTCCACTTCCAGCACTTCGCCAATTTGTTTACTGGTTCTTAATTGAGTGGCCCAAGTCTTTAACGCTTTAATTAATGTTTGGCGTAGCTCGATCAATGGCGGTAATAATGCTTGATAACAGTTATAATCAATATCAATCATGCGATGGTATTCTAAAGATTCTAATCTAAATGCAATACCATGCATCGACCGTAGTAATACTAACATTTTATGCTTATCATCTTCTGTCATCCTATGACGAACAATTTTATTTAATAGTTCCATAATTTTAACAGGTTGTTTGGACAGTCTCGATTCTAAATTAAATAAATATTGTTGACGTAAGGGTGTAAAATCTTGTGGATCACCAAATAATTCTATCATTTCTGCCGTTTGATCAAAAAATTTTGCACACTCTTTACTAAATTCATGTTCAGGAATTTTTCGCCAAAACAATCTTAATCCAATCGTCACAATCAACGCACTTAATAATAATCCTAACATATTATTAAGAAACGAAATCGTGTTATACATTTGCGGATTACCAATATCAATTAAAATAATAAAAGATAAATTAGAACAAAGTCCTAACATGTTGGTTTCCATATAATTCATAATATAACTAAAGACAAAAAAGAATGGTGCTAATAAAAAGGCGAGCGTGACAAACTCAGAGCATAATGGCATAGATATAAAAAAAGTAAAACTAGCGGCAATGGCTCCAAACAAAAAACCCAATCCGATTTGCTTAGCACAGAAATTGGGTACAAACACATTTAGCATTGAAAAAACAGTAATTAATAACACGCCCAGAAAATTACCAGGCCAATTTGTCATAATCCATAAAACACTGGCGACAGCAGATAAGATCCCGGCTTTAATCGCTAATTTAGTTCGCCAAGATTTTAGATTAAAAATATCTTTTTTATCGACAAAGAATTCGGTCAGCCAAAATTTATTATTGGTATAAAATGTTTTCTTTTTTATTTTTGGAAATTCAATCAACAGTTGATTAAACTCTTTCATGCGATTAACAATATCTACTAATTTAGTTTTCACTGCAAATAATAATGTGACTTCTAATGGTTTATATTCCAAATATTCTTTTGTCTCTAAAAAATCACCGGTTCTTTCAATTAAACTTGATAAAATTGATTCGTCGGGAACTTCAATATGAGCATAATCTTTTTCCTGCCATCTTTTTTCAGTTTGATCCATCGCAATGATTAACGTACGGGCGGATTGGCAAATACATTTATTAAAATCTTTAAAATGCGGCTTTACTTCTAATAAACTTAACTGCCAAGCATAGACCACACTAAAAAGTCGTTCTAATTCATCTATAAATTGATCATAAAAATTTAAATTTCTTTGCACATCGTGATCATCCATTCGTGAATAATTTTTTAATACTCTTAAATTTTGAATATCATAATATAATTGACGGCGATGCTCTGTTTGCTCCTGCGTAACCCCTATTTGTTGTTCGTAACTATCGGTAATTAAAATAAGTAACTTTTTAATTTCACCATAACATCTTAACAATTCACGTTTAAATTCATTCCCTGCAACATTTGGCCAAAATAAATTATCTATGGTTAACACGACAATGACACCTAAACAGGTTTCTAAAATGCGATAAATCGCTATATTATAAAAAGTATTAACTTGCACGATGGACTCTAGCGAAATAATATAAGCTGTAATGCCCGCAAATAAAAAAACATAAGCATAATTTTGATTGGGTTTCCCTGCCTCATAAGTGCAATAAGCTATCCAGAGCGCACTAAAGAAAATATATAATTCACGACTTTGCGCGAAAAAACTTAAAAAAACTAAACCAATAAAACTTCCCACAACTGTTGCAGTAATACGTAAAATAGATTTATTAATCGTTGCACCAATAAAAGCAGTTTGCACAAATAACGCACTGAAAACAGACCAAGCGGGAAACGGCCAATTTAGCGATAAAGCGATAAAGTAACACAGCAAAATACTGATGGTTTTTTTGCTCGCGTTTAAAATAAATAATCGATTTATCATCCAGTTTGCTACCAATTAAATGTATAATACGAGAAGTTTAACAAGTTGATCAGGTAAAATGAATCTACCTAATATAATTGTCATCGGTGGTTTATATTTTCCGCCTTTATTTTTTGTCTGTATCGTTGCAATTGCGTTTGCTATCGCGATTACGTGGGTGATGAATGAAACTGGCGTGAGTCGATTTATATGGTATCCCGCTTTATTCTTTGTTATGTTAGTCTTATCGATTGGTGGATTAATTAGTTTATATGTAATGCCTATATGAACCAAGTACCAAATAAATTTTTACGATATTTGATTACCATACTGTTGCTTATTATCACAGTGGTCATTATTTATTTTGTTAAACAACAGTTTTTTACTTATCCCTGGACGCGCGATGCGCAGGTTCGAGCAATTGTTATTAAAATAGCACCACGTGTTAGTGGTCCAATTCAAGATATGAATATTAAAGATAATGAGTTCGTTAAAAAAGGCACCCTCCTCTACGAAATTGATCCCAGTCTTTATAAATTAGATGTCGAAAATGCAAAAGCCAAATTAGATGAAGCGCAAAATCAAGTTAAAGAAATGCGAGAAGAATATCAACGTTTAGTGCTATTACCCAATGTCACGGCAAAAGCTAAAATCACCACCGCACTCAATGCTTATACTAAAGCGCAATCTGCTTATAATGCGGCAAAGGCATCACTCGATTCTGCCAATCTTAATTTAACTTACACTAAAATTTACGCGCCGGTCGATGGTTACATTACCAATCTCACCATTGGTCAAGGCACCTATGTGACCGCAGGTGATCCGAGTTTAGCATTAGTTAATAGCCACTCTTATTGGATATCGGCTTATTTTAAAGAAACAAATATTAGACTCATCAAAATTGGTGATAAAGTAAAAGTCCGTTTATTAGGTGATCATAATAAGCCATTAGAAGGTGTCGTAAATAGTATTGGTTGGGGTATTTCACGCACCGATGGAAGTCTCGCTGAAAATCTTTTACCGAATGTCAGCCCCACCATCGATTGGGTGAGACTCGCGCAACGCATTCCAGTCAGAATTCAACTCACACAATATCCCAAATCATTTCCTCTCGTCGTTGGAATGACAGCAAGTGTGGTTATTCTCACTTCAACAAAATAAAATATTTTAATCTTATCGGTATAAATACTTGTATTAGTCATTAATACGTTGCATTTTTAAATTTATCGTAACTCACCAAGTTTAAGCTAAAACGTAGAAATGCTGAATAAGTTACAATTTATCATCGTTTTTCTCATTGTCTCTACAAAAATAATACTCTATACTCTGAACTTCTTAAGCCTAAGCTTAACTAATTCAAGTTCATGGGGGCGAATTTAGCTTCGACGTGGATTACAAAGCTTAAGATGCATGCCGAGGATGTAGCTCACCTCGTAAAACATGCTGCAAACATATAGTTGCAAATCAAGCTAACTATGACGAAGGTGATATCGCTATCGCTGCTTAATTGCAGCCTAGCCTATCGTCGGTCTTAAAAACGCCGACCTTCCATTCGCCTACTCCAGTTTGCGGGAGTAAAGCGGGTGTAACACTTAGTAAACTCGCAATGTGTATTGTCTCGCTGCCCATTGTTAAAAACCTTAGAGGCTAGTGTTTGATAACCCTGCTAGTCGGGTCATGAAATGCGAAATATAATAGACTTTGCTAAGCATGTAGACCCTTAAGTGGAGAGTTTGCGGACTCGGGTGCGATTCCCGACGCCTCCACCATGATGTTAACGATTGTAAAATGCCTAATAGAGCAAATTACATTTAGACTCGTTACACATCAGTCAATAAATTACTATTTTTTTGTAAATTGATTACTCATTGTAGATAATACTTTACACAAACTCACATTTTATCATGTTTATTTTTTTAGAATTATCTCTAATTTCAAGGAAATAAAATTCATGGCTTAATGTCGCGATAACACTTTTATCGCGACATTAAAAAATTCGAAAAATAAATTTATGTGTTTTTTTATTTTTATGGAAAAAAGTAACGTATCACAGCTGAAATTTTTCAAATTAAGATTGGCTCATTATTAGTTTATCTTTTTCTCGCTCTATGAAAGCACTCTGACTTAATACTATATTCTTATTTTTCTCTTGCAGAATTTTAACAAAATTTTCTCGCATCTCTATTTTTTTTACAGGATCAGAATAATCAATTTCAAGCAAGTCTTTTAATTCTTGCGATTTTAATACCTCATGAAATCTGATTACGGCTTGTCGATAACCATTGCGACTATAATCTGATACATCACCTTGCACCTTACTATATCCCGCCAAATCAACCAATAAGAGTTCGAATTCATGTGGAGTAAATATTTCTCTTTTTGTCTCATTGATATTGGCACAGAGGGCATTCAAAAAAACGCTCTATTTCAGCTTCTTGAATTATATCATTGGGGTAAACTAACACAGAAAATAACGGGTGATATTGCATGGAAACGATATATGAGTTTTCACTTGCATATTTTGTTTCTGGAAATTTAGCGATTTTTTAAATAAATTATTGTCTCTTATTATACTTGCGATCTTTACTCTCGCCAGGCCTGGATGCATGGTTGTTCCTTAAAAATTTAAATTAGTTTTTATTATTCTGTCACTCAAATTAGTGACAAACTACTTTGAGAAAGTCATATCTAGCGAGCATGATTCACTTTATAGAAACAATTTCTTATTTTTGCTTATATAATTTTGAACGTGATGCACTATTTCGCTGGATAAATGAAACTAAGGAAATCATAATTTCGAGTTAACCTAATTTATAGTAGTCATTTTATCAATCAATGATGCTAATGTGTTTTTTAATATTGAATAAATCAAATACCTAAGACTAACCCTTGGGGTATTTGATTAATACTGCTTAAACAACACAATATTCCAGAAAAAATATTCACTAGTTTAATAAGATAAATTTAGTTTATTTTGATTGGCTTTGTCTTCTATAACCACTTTGCTGATCATTTTTACACGAATTACCACGTCGATATAAATACAGTAAAAATGCCAAAAGTACAATTAAACCAACACCTGCAATTGATAAATCTCTAGTTAGATCAGTACGACTAGCCTGTCGAGGATTAAAGATGAAATTTGATTGATTCTCATCACCACAAGATTGGGCTGAAATCGTGATGGGCTGACTAGGATCACAATCGCCTAATGGAAAAGAGAGTTGTTGATCTCTTGCAGATTGAAAAGTCGTCGCTGGTAAAATTTCTTTGGGCGCATATGATCCATCACTCTTTGTTGCTTGGCAGAGTAACGTAGTATTTGCACCATTTGGTGAAACATCTGCCATCACAGTGTGTGGAGCTTCATCGTAAGAAACATTTGAAGTTAAAAGTGGAGGAACTTCCTGAAACAATTGGCGAGAAAGTGAGTGGCTTTTGTTGATTTGATTCAACAAACATCGTACTACTTTCCAATAATAAAGACGGGATGTGATCATTTGATCTAAGCGGTAACATATCTTTTGGAATAAAAAAAACCAGGGGTTGACCTTGAAGTATACATAATTATTTCCCTGTGAAAATATTCGCTTTAATTAAGCGTTTGATGAAATAAGATGAGGTGATGATAATGTAATCAAAATAAAAAAATGAGCCGATAAACAGATCTAGACATTTTATGTTTTTTTTAATAATAATATACGGTATAGATGAAAATCAACTTAATATTGTCAAAAACGATATATTAAATTCTTATCAAGTTGAGATTGAAATTTTTTCACTCGATGTTGTCAATGGAAATCTAGTCAACGAAACAGTAAATACTATTTATAACCAATTTAAAAGAATCGATGTATTATTCAATAATGCAGGTATTTCAATCTTTGGTGATAGTGAGATGCCCTTAGGTGAATTTGAAAAAATGATGAATATTAATCTTTATGGTGCTTATCACTTTATTCACTCAGTCACGCCTATTATGAAAAAACAAAAATCGGGTTATATCATTAATCTTGGTTCACGTAGTGCTACAATCACAAGAGGTCAGCTCATGGGTTATGCTGCTTCAAAATTTGCTTTAAGAGGGATGAGTGAATCTTGCTATCGTGATTTAATTCAATATGGAATTAAAACAACTTGTATTAATCCAGGATTTGTTAATACTGATATGTCGACTATCAACATACCAAATGAACAAAAAGTTCAAGTTAATGATATAGCTGAGGCAGTGGAATTTCTATTAAAACTCACCCCGCATGCTTGCATAAAAGAATTTGTTATTGAGTCATCGCATCAGACTAAGGAGTCTTTAATAAACTAGTGCCTCAGCATTTTTTATTTGTTGTTTCAAAATATCTAAAATGATTAGAGTCCAATGTTTGTTACTAATGCCTAAGATTAATTAGGTTTTATAAATTGCTCTAACTATCGTTAAACTTTTCTCATCTAAAATTTTTCTTTAGTCACACAATATTCATTAGAAGTATCTCCCCCACTATCGACTGCTTAAAAGCGAAAGCTTATCTTCGTCACCGCTATGCTAACTTAAACAATCGACCAACCATTGACGTATTATTTTTTCATTGTGTTTTGTTAGGGACTTAACCAAATCTTGTTCAATTAAATTCACCTTATCTTGGCATTTTTGTACTAAGGTATTACCTTTTTTTGTTAAATTAATCACTAAGATTCGCTTATTAGTAGCATGAGAGGTTTTTATAATTAAGCTCATCCGCTCCAATCTTTCAATTACTTTATTGGTGGCCTGTGGAGAAAACATAGAAAACTTTGCAATATCAGCAGAATGGAGATCTGTTCTATGTTGTAAAATACTCATCACTGCAAATTGTGAATGAGTCACATCAAACCTAGCTAAAGCTTGCTCTATTTTAAGATGAATAGCATGTTGCGCTTGCCTCAACAGATAACCAATATGACCATTAACACCTGTAAAATCAGACTCTTTTTCTGCTAGCGACATTTTTCTTATCTCAATAATATAAACTAGTTGATATTATATCAACTAGTTTATATTATTGCAAGAAGGTTATCACAACAAACTTTTTTACGATAGTTATATTGATTAATAAAAAAGATAATCCTTAAAATTAATCAAAAGGATTTAATAATGCTTAGTCAAAGACAATTAGAGCACACAGCCATCAATACCATTTTTGTGCCTGAACAAAATATAGGTGATTTTGGTCGCCTAAATACAAGTCCTGAAATTTTCAAACCAGTTGATATCAGAATGGCCAGTTATGTTATGACAATTATTATCAGATTATTAGAAAAAATGGAGGTTGCTTCAGAAGATTATTCATCCCATGAAATTATGCTTGAGCCAACATTAAGAAAAATAGGATGGCAACCTCGCGATATACTCGCACTTGGAATAACCTTGCAACAATTTGCTGTAATGTTAGCTGAGAATATTAGTATATCTGCAGATTTCATTTTACAAGTCGCATATGATTTAATTAATGCCCTCTGGCGAAAAGATCGCATGGCACAAGCAGGCATTGCGCTTTGTAAATATTCTACTCAGGGTGAATTATCAAATACAACTGACAATTCCTCAAATAAAATATTATCTACATTAAATAAAAAATTTCTAAAAAGTCACCACATTTCCAAACAAGTACAATATTACGTTGAATATAATCATATCGAAGAATTAACAAAGCTGATTTCCAGCTCATTCCTTAATTTAGACCACAATGAATTAACAACAATTGATCATGAAGTACAATTTCATCATCAAGGAATGGGCTTAATTTTTTTAGCTGCAGCAAACGGACATAGCGAAATCATAGAGCTACTTTGGCATGCCGGACTTTGCAATATAAATTTAAGATGTCCGATAGAATTAGATCAATTCACTCAAACACCACTGAGTGATATTTCGGCGCTAGAAATAGCAGTTAAAAAAGGTCATGTTGAAGTTGTAAAAGGATTAATGATTAAACCAGTAATCAATTATGATTTAAACCAGCTTAAATCCTTGTTACAAAACCAACAACATAAAGTTGAATTACTCAATTATTTTAATGGTATTTCAGTCATCACGGCCTGTGCGCTTGCATTTAAATCTTTAAGAAAACTAAAATTTCAATTACAAAGAGAATATGCTCAAAATAACTTTACCACACTCAATGCGCTAGCCATGCTTAAAAATCAACATACTAATGTATTTCATCACCAAACAACTGAAACTGTTAGCGAAGCAACCATACATTTTATTGAAGCACTCATCGCCATATTTAAAGCAGAACACAAAGTTATAGCAAAACAAGAAGTTAATACCAGTAGTTTTATTAATTGGGTATTACATATTTTTAATCATGTAACTGCTGATTTTCTGGAGTTAAAGCAATTGGTTTGTGATAGTTTGAAATTTATTGGTCTATCAATTGATGCCATCTTAATGAATGGTTTGGGATCAGCATTAGTCTCTTTATTAATTACTGGTGCAGGCTATTTAGCAAATAGTCTTAGTAATTATTTTTTCAATACCAATGTAAAACTGTATAAAGCAGCATTAAATAAAATAGATGATCAATTATTATATCTTACTGATAAATTTAATACCTTCAAAATTCAAGCACGCCCTATTCCTTATAAAATTGCTAAACTCATTGAAAGCGCCAATCAATCATGTCGCGTACTTGAAACAATGCGAAGATGATAATTAAATAAAAAATCAAAGTGTTTCAACAAATAACATTGAGTCTTGGTTTAACATTAAGTAATATTGTTAACTAATTTTTAAGCGAGAATGAAATCTCATTAAAGCATAGAAACACAGTAAAAAATAACGAGTTTAAGATGACCAAGCAATTATTTGATCTCTATACGAGCCCCATCTCAGCAAATGGCCGTAAAGTTCTAGCGTTAACATATCATTTACAATTAAATGCTCAAATTCACACGATAAATGTTTATAATGGTGAAGGTCAAACACCGCTTTATCTTGCGATAAATCCCTTTGGCAAAATACCCACACTCGTTGATGGTGATTTTATTCTTTGGGAATCAAATGCGATTTTACAATATATTGCTGAAAATTTTGGTGGTGAACACTTATATTCAGCGCAGCCCAAAATAAGAGCCGATATTTCACGCTGGTTATTTTGGGAATCTTCTACTTGGCAACCTGCTATTTCAACTGTTTTAAGTTCAACTGTTGGTCATGAGCTTGTTCCACAATATGTGCCAGCACCAACAAGTGATCCCTACTGGAAAGAACCCAGTTTTGAAAAATGCATTCAATTTTTAAATTTACATTTTCGTGATAATACTTTTCTTGTAAATAATACACTCTCTATTGCAGATATATCTGTTGCAGGGATGATGACTTATTTTCGTTTTGCAAATTTTCCTTTTGACCAATATCAAAATTTAGCAAATTGGTATACACAAATTGAATTACTCGATGCCTGGCAAAAAACAAATGTTTCACCGTGGGGATAATCGGTTGAAACCTAATATATAGAGATTTTAATTTAGCTCTTTCTTAACAGATATGTAATAAACGCACTATCAACCAAAATATTTATCAACATTTATTACTATTGAAAAACAAATAATTATCACCCTATTTTCAATCGATTAGCTAAAGAATGATTTTTCCTCATTATCCCCATTAAATCTCCTCATTTTTAACCTGTAAGCGCAAGATATATGATAACATTACTTATCCAGCCTTTGTTATAAAAATTATAACAAGCCACAATAAAAGGTGATACCATGAAATATAAAATTGTAACCGATCAAGATTTAACCTTACCTCAAGTTGATGCAAGAATTTTCCATAGAGAAACAACCGCTGACGAAGCTGATGTAACTTCACCAATAACTGAAGATTTTCAAAAAAAATATAATGTTATACCAGCTCAATATGATGGTGATACATTAATAAATGGTGACCAAGAAACACCGGTGGTATATGTTACAGTCGGAGGTCAAATATTTTTTTTCATTCCTGAAACACAAGAAGAACTAGAAGAAATTATCAATCAATTTGTAAACAATTCTGATTGCGCACCTTTAGATATTGAAATGGCCAGCATGTCTCTCAGTGAGGTTCAAACATTAACGACAACAAAAGCAGTTCAACAAGGAAAACCCGATCACATTGCGATTGATATTGATGATGATGATGATGATGATGATCATGATGATCATGATGAAGTGCGCATTACCATCCATGATGATAAAGAAACAGCTTGCTATCGTAGATGTCTACGACAATTAGCCAGTTATTTTTCGACAGCGCCCGAAGCGGGATTATTATCCCTGCCACTTGCCGCATTAACACATCAAGGTCTTGAGCAATATGCTTCGCCTTTAGTTCGCTGGTTAGTTGCAGGTGGAATAGTGGCTAGCGGTTTATGCGTTGGAACTTGGTACAAAAGAAATTATTACGGTAAAAACCTATTAGAGCGAGTAGATCGCATGTCTCCTGAGGAAGTAAAAAGCTGCTGGCAAAATATTGGGCCAAATATGCTTTGTGCTTTTTGGGGATTATTTGAAAGTGGGGATGGGTATTTAACTGGTCTTAGTTTTTTGGATGGCTCAAAGGGGACTGTTGCGGGAATAGTTTTAGCGAGTGCAAAATATGCAAAGACCATCGCCGTTGAAAGACCCCGTGTTTTAGCGCAAAGTCAACCGGGTGAAGTGAGTAATACAATTTATAATATTAGCCGTTTTATTCAGGAACTTGCTCCGCCATTATTAATGGTCGCTCACACCAAAGCCGCGCTCGGTTTATTTTTACCAGCAACTGCCTCAGTGGGTGTAACTGTATCATCAGGACTTTTATTGGCCTTAACTGTCGGACAAGCCGCCGCTTATTATACAACTTATTATGATGGCGCTGAAGGTTCTGTTTATCAAGGATTATCAAATCCAACTGAACATTCTGCAGCACATGCAAGTCAAACTTCCTCAGCCTATAGTCCTTTATCATGGTTTCAAACAGGGGATGCGCTACCATCAGCAATGAGAGATGCATTAAATAAAATAGGTGTAACAGACAGCGGAAAACAAGAAACATTTATAAAATGGGCAATGACAATTTTTCAAACCGTAGGATTAGGATCGTTATACACCAAATCCGCATTAGAATTTTTTAAATTAAATTTACCTGAAATAATCACACGTTCGGGATCGCTTATCGAAGCGGGTACTGCGGTCTTTTTATTTGCTTCTGCATTTTGTGTTAGTAAAGCAAAATACCAAACGGCTCGCGATCATGAGGAAAGATTGGATCCTCTGCAACACACGGATTTAACATATCAAAGATCAATGAGAAAATTATTAAAATGTGAATGTGGTCCTTGCTCTGAATCAGACCGCGTAAGGTTTGGTGTTCTTTCATCTGATGAGGAAGTTGATAAAATGGAAGCAGGATTAACTCAGCAGGTTTCCTCCAGCCATCCGAGCGCTATTCTAATGAGAAAAACATCTACTGAACAATAAACTGTTTATTAAAATTATCTATTAAAGTGAAGCATTTTAACTTACTAATAGCTTAAAATGCTTCACCATTTTCAGTTATCCCTAAATAAATCACAACAAACAACCCTAAGACATTTTTAAAAATAATAGTAATGTTAATTTTAAAATTAAATATCATGATAATAATTAATAAAAAAACAAAAATATATTTTTCCTTGATTAATTAAATTATTTCTCCATCGTTATATTATTTTATCTTGATTAAAGATTGACTATAAAATAGTCACGTGATTATAATATGCGCGAATTGGTATCGACAATTTGAATGGATTTTTCATCTTTCTATCTTTTTAGAAAACCACGGACAAAAAATTAAAAATAACAATCTACTGTGGAAAATATTATTTATGCGCGGTGAAACATTATGCCTTGCTGTGGGTGAGGTATTGACTATTTTAAATGACCCCCCTTATGAAAGTTTCAACAAATCGTTTTATGATGGCATTCTACACCACCCCCAATTAAACACCATTCGGGATACAGATTGGGAAAAAGAAATTGCGCCACTCATAGCAAATTATATTAAGAAATTTTCTAGTGACTCTGATAGTCCCAATAGAACAAGAAAACAACATAAAGCTGAAATCGTATCTCAAATTCTACAGTGGATGGAAGCGAATACTAAAAAATTAATGGCCGAACCCAAGCGAATAATTCATACTGATGATCGAAGACTTCGTCGTTTTGATGCATTGAGCCAGGTTTTATCAATTGATAATAAATATTCCGCCTGTATCGCAGTTGCTCAAGTAGCTGGAATCGTAGTCATTTCATCTAATGCGCTTCAACGAACCACTGAAGTTAGATATGCGGCTGCGCTTCGATTTAAATTATCTAGATTAGATGAATTTATTAAAGCAGCAAAACCACTTATTATTAATAAAGATAAAGCAGGACTTAAGATCATCGCAATTACCACGGCGTCAAGTATTACAAGTGAATCAGAGGGCCTAGGAAGCGCTGCAGATTATGATCGTAGAAGTTCTGCGAAAAAACTAAAAGTTCATGAACTTGTTGCACGTCAATTACAAAAAATTGTTTATAGTATTTATGATCAACAAGGCCAGTTAAAAAAGACGGTATTTACCGAGGCAGATTTAGAAGCGTTGCTTAATCTAGATAGAGCGATATATCTATTACCAAATCCAGATTATGTCGCGCAATTTAAAGGTTTCGTTCATGCTGAACAATTAATTCGAGACTATATTCTTGATCATGGCAGTGTTATAAAACATCCTATTGGAATATCAAAATTGTGTTGTTGGGTTTGTGATGTTAGTTTAAGTCAGAGTAGTCAACATGTTTTACACCGTGGAACACATGGTATTCAATTTATTAACACCATAGATACCATTACGACAAAAGTAGTCGAAGAAATGAGTGCAACAGGTCCGCAATTGAATGAATTAAGTTCATCAGAACCTGACGATGATTCTGATGATGAAGATGATAGTTTACTTTCAGTACCACCTCATCAATCAAGAGTACAGGTTGTTATGGTAAGACCTAGCAATCATTCTTGGGAGTTAGTTCTACGAGAAGCCAGAAATATTGTTTCAAGACAACATTTAAGTCAGGTTGGATTATCAGCAAAATTTGAGTGTTCTGCGAAAGTTCACCCAGATGCTCAATTTACTGAAAGGGATCTTTCCCATTTACTAGCGTAAAGAAAAAAATAATTATTTATGATATTTAACAAGGCGACTACCTGGATCATTTCCTTCAAAGGTCACACCTTGAGAAGAAAAACTATTTTCAAAAAATAATTGTCTAGCATCAACAAGAGAATCGACGCCTAAACTATTACTTTTAGCCAATCCATGTCCTAAACTTGCAAAGTCAGTTGCCTGTTGTTGTAATGGACCCAAGCGCTTGATAGCGCCTTCAGCTTCTGCAAAACAATTTGCAATTGCACCAGCAACCTTCGCAGCCTTAGTCTTCTTATTAAATCGCATCAAGACATTAAAATATTTACCAAAGGCTTCAGCCAACATAAAATAAAAATAAACGCCATAGCCAACTGATACCTTGTTACGAATACGTAAAATTATATTTTTACAAAGATTTTCGACATCATTAAAAGAGGGATTTTCACGTTCTAATAATTCATTAATCTTATTGTAGTCTATATTATTGAGATCAACTACGGCCATCACACAGCCAAAAGAAGCAGCTTTATTTAAGTAATATTTTTGTAAATCATGTTCCTGTTCTTTCCCTGCCACCACTGCTTGATAATAATAATACATTCCACGCGCATTATTAAAACAAGATACATCACCCGTATCATAGTATGCTATTTGATCCAGAGAAAATGTAGCGCCCGATAATAGCGCATAAGAAAACCAAACATTAATCCATTTTTCGTTAAATTCGCTGGCGGAAATTGCTCGAGTAAATTCAGCGCCATCCTCCAGTTTTTCAATATCTTCAAATAATTTGCGCAATTTAACCGGATCAGTAACCTGTTCATCTAACCAGCTTGGATTCGGTGTAATTTGGTATGGGATAGGATTTTTGGGGTTTGGGAAAAATGACATAAATAAACTAAAATCGTTATTTTTATAGAATAAGCGATTTTAGTTTATTTTAGACACTTTGACAAGGTCACATTGGTTGATATCTAAGTCATCACCAGCCCGTATTCGCCTTAAATTAAGCAAACTTAAGGGTTAGACCTTAGTCTTTTCGATTGAAGAGGAGCCATAACCACTTGATATTGTTGTTCTGACTTTTTTTGTGATTGGCGAAACATTCGACTATGATTTAACCCGGATCTAAGTTGTTGGGTCAATCCCACACACATCTGATAATTTGCATTTAACACCATAGGACTGACTTTTTTTCCCCATTGCTCGGTTGCGGCTTTAATGAAATCCGATTGTCCCATAGAATAAACTAATTTCGGTGCTAATTGATGAGCTATCAATTGTAAAAAACCTTTTAAGAGATGATTGGAGCAATTATGAAAACCCGGGCGTTGTACCATATTCTCTGAGAGAAATGTGAAAAACAATTCGGGCGAAATCGCCCCATTTAAAAATCCATCGCACGCTCTAATAATGAGATTAAAATCACAAACGTTATTAGGCGAATATTTTTTCCATAAACGCTCAATACATGCTATTTTCTGATCATAGTTGTTTTCTTCTGTTGGCTTTAAAAACAAATATGAAGATATTGCAAAATCTTGAATAAAGCGCCTTATACGATAGACATGACAGAAATCAAAAATAAGATCTTGATTACGTGTTATATAGCTATCATCTCCATTCATCAACATCTTTATAAAATTATGCTGCTCAATCGTAGTCAATCTTGAAAAAAATTCGCTAACACCTCTCAACACTTGATCTCTTTGACGTTCACATCCTTGATATAATACTTCAAATTTAGAATCAAGATTTTCGGTATTAGCTAATGGAGAATTATCAACTGGACCAGAAAACATGGTTTATAGCTCCTCAAATTATCATTATTTTATTGCTATTTATATTTATTCAACATGGTTCATAAAACCACTTAGTAAAGTTATATTATAACCATGCGCTATAAAAAGATATCCTAATATTGGGACAAATTCAAAACAGTTAACTATACAATTCGCCTTTTAGGATTGTTGTAAACTGAGATATCAGAAGAGATGAATTTATTTTGTCTAGATTTTAAGATAACATAGTAAACTATATTTTCACGATTAAACATAATATCTTGCATAAAGTACGCATTTAAAATTAATCGTAACGTCATTAATAAACTATTTCACCACAAGGTTAAGAAGATGGATCTCTATAAATGCATGAATACCTTTAAAGTCGTTTATGAACAACAAAGCTTAATGCAAGCATCGTTGACATTAAACGTTACGGTTTCTGCAGTCAGTAAGCAATTAGCAGAATTAGAAAAATGGGCAAATTGCAAATTAATTCATCGCACCACTCGCAGCTTAAATATCACACCCGCCGGCGAGGAATATTATCTTAAAGTCCAAAAACTACTTTCAGAAACTCATAAATTAAAAAAACGCCAATCCGATAGCAAAAATTTAAGTGGTCATATCCGGATAGCTATGCCGCTTCGTTTTGGTAATGATATTATTTTACCCAATATTTTAAAATTTTTAAAAAAGCATCCAGATGTTACATGTGAAATGTGCTCTTGCACTTTATTACCAGGTTTAATTAATGATCAATATGATATTTTATTATCAAACCAAGAATTAGAATCGAAAGACGTGGCGTGCCATGTTGCTTATCCGATTCAAATTGGATATTTTGCCGCGAAAAGTTATTTGAAAAAAAATGGTGAACCCAAAAGCCCCAAAGATTTAGCTAAACACAATTGTTTAATTAATTTATCTTACAATAGTAATAAACGTTGGCAATTTAAAAATGAGTCGCAATTAGTCGATGGTAATTTAACATCTGCCACAGCATCTTTTTTAATTGAAGCAGCAAAAAAAGGCCTCGGTATTATTGAACTCGCCGAAATCGCCGATGTGGAAAAACATGCTATTACTGGCTTAGTCCCTGTTTTACCCGCCGATTGGCCCAAACCCACACCGCTTTATATTTATTATTACCGATACAAAATGGATCCTTTATTATTAGCTGTCAGTAAAGCTTTAATGAATCCGATATCAGAAAAATCTTACTAACTACGTTTTAGATTTCAGTTGCGAATCATTTAACCCTAATTTACTTTTCATTAATTTAAAATTTGGTAATTATTTAGCATTAATGCTGAATAGTGACCAAATTTGAATTATAAATCCACAAATGTTCATCCTCAGCAGAGTTTACAAAACTTTGACCATGGAAAAATAAACCAGCATAACCCCAACGTTGAAAACTGGGTAAAATTTCATTGTTTGATAATGATTTTGGAATCTCTAGCGTTAGCCAATTACCTTCTGCTAAATTATGATACATCAAAGTTGGCACATACTCACCGTTCGATAAAATAGAATTGGTATTATTAAAGGTGGTGTAATTAATTTGATGAATTTGATACATCGCATAAACATGATCCCCATCACTCTTAATTAAATAATTATCTGGAAAAGTTGTATCACTTTGTGGTGGATAATAATGCGTTAATTGCCCATTACTCTTAATAATATCAATGGCAAATTTATGCGGAGAATTGGCTTGCCCAGTTGTAAAAATAAATAAACTAGGTAATCCAAGTATATTACTAGTTGCCATTTGATCAAATAAATACGTAGGGGAAGAAATGATGTCAGGAATATAAGCGCTTGTCTTGCTCCAATGATTGGTTTGAGGATTAAATACTGCATAAAAATAACCATTAGGATTTCCTGTCGGACTCGAAAGCGCAGTTGCGATAAGAAAAACATAACCACCCTCTACTCTAATGCTATCTTGAAAATTAATATAACCGGCAGGGAAATGAATGATATCGTTTAAGTGAGTGACTTGAATATTTGATCCGATAAAATGGATGACATCGACATTTGCAGATGTGGCCGATTGCGCCAAACTCCAAGCATTATCATTCCCAACCTGATAAGGAAATGCCGGTCTTATTCCTGTTAACGTTGAACCCGTCACTTCTGATGAAAAATTCGTGTGCCATTGGCTGCCATCATAAAATGAAAAGGCAAAAGGTGAAGCACTACTCGTTCCTGACACATCTACCGCAAAAGCATATTTGCCACTCGACACAATGTAAGAAATACTGGATAAATTTGGAATCACTTCTGGAACAAGTTTAGGAGGATTGCTACTGGAATCAAATTGATAAACCGTTACATCCGCATAGCTCGAGCAAAGCACCAAAAATAAAAATACGCTAATAAGAAAATAAACTATTTTTTTCATGCCGACCACTCACTTTTTATTTGCGATATATCGAAAGGAGTTATAGTCAAATTCAAAATGAGAGTTAAGACCAGATATCAAGACAATTAATTCCCATATCTTGATAATAGGTTTTATTTTTGATAATTTCAAAGGGATTTATTTTAATATTTCGTCACTGCTCACTACGCCTAATTTCTAAAAATAACAGCGCCATTATCAGGGTAGTGTTTTAATTAAAAAATACTATCATCCATGATAATGCACTTTCATCGGGCCTATCATATAAAATTGCACCGTGGCACCTTTAGGACCTGTCACTCCCCAATGTAATTCTCCTGCTGGAAAAACAAAAAAACTACCCGCAGGATATTCATGTTGTTTATCTTTAATTATTTTATTTCCAAACCCCGCAAACATCGTGCCCGCTATCACCACACTTTGTTCTGTCGCTTGATAACGATGAGGTTTCATCACATAATTTGCCGGAAAGCGAATACGCATCGAAAATAAACCTTTAGAATTGGGATTACCTTCTAATAAAGCGTAAGATGCGCCTTCGGGATGGTCTGGCACGTTTTTAACAAACGTCATTTCGTCTGGTCGATATAATTTTGCGATGCTCGCTTGTGAAAGAATAATTAAAATCGTCAATAAAATGAATTTGACTTTTTTCATCGTACTCTCCTTTAATATCGATTCAATATAGCAAAGCAAGTGAAAAAAACAAACTATTATCATTCACTTTTGCATTTTCCTTTGGTAATAAATTAGTAACTTATTCAGCATAAATGCTGAATAGTTCCCCTGATAATACTGCCTAACCTGGCAAAG
>CAYGUK010000066.1:0-21687 GCA_964352985.1 uncultured Legionellales bacterium | reverse complement strand
TTGGACTGCAATAAATCAGAAGTATACAAAATTTATGGTTTAGGGACACGCCCTAAATCAAACTGATTTAATACTAACCACAAATCAAAAAGGTCTCGCCCCTTTTTACGTTGATATAATGCACGTAATTTAGTAGCCATTTATTCTTCAAGATAATATGTGGTAATTTCAGCTTCGCCTTGATGCCACTTTGAGTTCATTTTTAATAGTTTGCTTTCATAACCAAGCATAGAAAATGTTTCTCTAGTATTGATTTCTATCTTAATATTTTGTTTAAAGGCTAGTGTAGATTCAGGTGTGAATTTATATTTAAATTTAAAACTTTAATTATTACGTTCCGTTTTTGGTTCACCCAATAAAGGATCTAATATTGCTCTAATTTCATCAATAAGAGGTTTTATTTCGCCCTTTTCTGTTCTAACTAAATCAATATCTTCACTATAACGCGCCGGAGATTTTAAAAATAGTTTATTCAATGCTGTTCCACCACGAAAAGCAAGGCTCTTTTTTAGTATTGGATTGGAAAATAGTTCAACTAAAATTCTTGTAAGAATTAAGTCTTGTTCTACTTGAATATCGAATGGCCAAGGCGCTACCGAGCGCCACTGTGTTATATATGCTAAAGGTATCATTCATCTAATTCCACGGTTGAGTTAACAATTATTTTCCATTTTGAATTTCGAGATAACACTTGATATTTTCTTTCAGGAACAAATTTTATCCAATGTAAATTTTTATTTTCTAAAAGTGAAAAAAGTTTGTTTGCAATATTGTTTAAAGATAAAAACTCAAATAAATAACCTAAACGTTGAACCCAAACTAATTCTTCATAAATAGTTATCATTGATATCAATTTATCAACATTGATTTTCTCAGCGACTTCACTAATTATCATGGCAATATTATTAATGCCTGCTGAATGCTGTTGTGAAGAAATTATTTCTATTAGTAATGCTTCTATAGTTATAACTTTTATCTGACCACTCATCGTATTAAATGCGGTAGTTGGCACAATATCAATTTTTTTGTTTGCTATAAATTCTATTGCTACCTTTCCGCATTGAATCGTTCTTCGATTTTTTAAAGTTACAACTTGAAAACGCTGTGGTCTTTGATGTGCGGCTCCATAGTATTGTGCCGCACTTAAATAGCCAACATAATAGGGTAAACTATAATAACTCATTAGATCATCAATAAACATTTCTGGAGGCAAACAATTTAGACTTCTATATTCAGGTAACAATATTAAATAAAATCCACGAGCAGGACTTACAACTTGTCTTTTATCTTTTAATCGCTTTATTGCATTTAAAGCCGCCACTTTGGATATTTGTAATGTAGCTTCAATCTCAGCTATAGTGAAGCTATATCGTCCTTGGGTCCGTAAGTTAGCTATAAAATCCTGCATATTCATAGTTAAAGTACTTGTGTTGAAACTTGCATAAAATAACAAATATCGTTATATTATGCAAGTTTGAGCATAGGCTTAAATAGTTGATTGCCAAGAAATATTCTATTTCCGCACGTGAGATGATCAAAGATCGCCTCGACACTAATAGACATTTATCAACATTATTAAGGATTATCCCGCAATATTTTACGTTTAAATTCATATAGTTATATTTGCAGCAGAAAATTCATAATCCGCGGTTACCATGGGTTCATGTCCTTGTGGGCCCACCAAAATTCCGTATAATTTTTAATAGCTTGCATCAATTTTTACTCCTCTTTTTATATAAACCCATAAATCCGCGCGGGAGTTTTGTGGGAGTTTCTGACGCTCATATACACACCTGGACACTTTGATTATTTTATAAGGAATTAAAATAAGTCCTTATAGCGCTCATTGTTAGTATGTGGATTGCAAAATAATTTTATTTCTTGATCTATTTCTTCCATTTTATATTTTTCTTCATTTATAAAACCTAGGATATCAATATTTTCTCTTACTTTATTGCTCTTAGGGTTTGGGTGACTATCTTCAAATAAACCAATAAATAATGTGCGTTCTCCATGTTCATCTTCCCACCAGCGACAATTGACACCCCAATCAACATTGATTAATTGATTTGAGCCAAATGCGATATTGTAAAAGTCGTAACCATCACCAAGACCAAGAAAAAAACTTCGCATATCAACAATAATGCAATGAATATTATCTTTATTTATTTTAGGGAATTTATCTGCTTTAGTAATAATTGCATTTTGGACTTTAACAAGTTCTAAAACTTCTATGGAATTTCCTTGGTCTTGAGAATCAGATTGAAAATTATAAAAATGACCATCTGTTGTTGTAGCATCTTTGATATTTCTGCTTTCGCGTAAACTTGTTAATTCGAATAAGCAATTCTGATTATTAATTTTTTCTTTGAAATCAATTGAAGACTTTCCTATACCATTAGGTTTTTCATATTCTATTAATGATGATTTTTTATTCAGAGCTAAAGCAAATCTCACTTCAAATAAAGCAGACTTATTTTACTCATCCCTATTAATTATTAATCCATTTAAAAACTGTAGGTAAGTGTTGCCAATAATGTTCAAAAGAATCTAAATCTGCGATTTGATGCCCTAACATATCTTGCCAATCCGCGCGGAGATCTTCTTTATTAGGCATGGTATCCAATATTTCCATGTAAGGAATAGTCACTTTTTTATAATTACATTTTTTAATTAAAACCTGCTTGATTTTATCTTTGTTTGGCTTAATAGATTTATTTTTATATAACTGTATTACATCATATAAATCTCTTGGTCTCATTCTTTCAATCAATGCTCTTAACTTTTCAGCAAAAATTTCTTCGATACAATATGTAGTTGTTATAAATTTATTTTTTTACAAAATCAGAATAGGGGTGATGAATAGATTGTGTGGTTGGTTCATCAACAAGGATTTCATCGTTGGTTAAATCAATTTTAAACGATGGATTATTGCTTTTGCGTTGCATTGGTCCTTTGTAGGTAATTTTACCCTGGACAGATTTATTTCCTCGAGGATTTAGATATTCTTCAAAATTAATTTTTTCCATAGGTATTTCAATCACTGTAAAGTCTGAATCTTCAGAAAAACGGTATTCTTTGAAATAACATTTTTTTAAACAAGTTCCGCCTTTAAAAATCCAGTGTTTACTCAATTCACCAGAGTTGTTTATACCTGCTAACAGCCATCCTAAAATATAATCTTTCTCAATGATATTTGCCATTAAGTTATATTTTTGAGCTAAATCCATAATCTCATATTTTTCTATCATTTTGTTTTTTTACTCCAACTCTCAGGTAATCTTAATCGCCAACGACGAATTATTTTGGGACAATCCACTGAAGGTGATAATTTTACATAACCTTGTTTGAGATTTTTCAAACAATATTCAATAAGTTTATTTTCATCGGGAAAAAATTTTTCAGCTAAAAAGCCCATTCGTTTAATTGCAGCACCATTGTTAGCTTTTGTTAAGTATTCAACAAGTAAATCAATATCTTTATATTTTGATTGATAATAATCGTTTATTACATCTACAATAAATCTAACTCCACCACAAAACTGTGGAAATATTAGCATATCAACAACAGTCCGCGTTGGATCAGATATTTGGACTTTAATGTTATTATTCCAAATGGTTTTTAAACCAAAAAAATATTCTGCTTTTATAGAATGAATATAATATTCATTCCCAGCGATAATAGGGTTTCGTTCCCGCACCTTTTTTTGGGTCATTACAGTTACAGATTTAAAAATTTGTTCTGTTAAATCCCAATAGTTTGCTGCATTCATACCACCAATATAGCAAGGCTGAAATAATTTTTGCGCAATCGTAAATGGTTCCTCCGCAATAACATTAGTATTCGTTGCTGGTATATCAATTGGTAAATAAACGCCTTGTTTTATTCGAGATAACCAACCTTTTTTAGCAAGAACAGCTAATTGCTTTGCTGCTTGCTCTGTTGTTAATTTCAAAATTTTTGCTGCTTCTTTAACAGATATAGTAGTTTGTGTTCTGCGAATTAATTGCGACAACCTCGCTCTTTCTGTAACGCCTAAACCTGCTAAATTAGCTTTATTGGTATATTTCATATGCCATTTTTCGTCAAATGAGATACTTTCAGCATATAGAATATACCATAAATATAATATATACCAATTTTGCTTGTTCTCGTGCGGGGATTTTGAGGGGATGGCACGGACACTTATTTACACTTGCCTGCATGTTAAAATTTCCCGTTCGGGAATATTAAATAGATTAAATGCAAACCTCGCACATAAATTCCTGATCGGGAATATTTGTTGGATTTTTTATGGATATTGGTATAAAGTTACCGTACGGTAATATATAAATGACTTAAACATGGACTATTCAACTGAAACATTAGGGCTTTATATCCGTAAAGTCCGTAAACAACTTGGTGTAACCCAAAAAGACTTGGCATTAACCGCCGGCACAGGATTGCGTTTTATTGTTGATTTAGAAAATGGTAAACCTACCTGCCAAATCGGTAAAATGTTGCAGGTGCTGCAAGTGCTTGGTATTCAGATTAAACTTTCGCATAATGGTATAGACAATGAAAAACCATAAACTGAATGTATATCTCAATCAAAAACTAACTGGTGAATTAAGCGTTGATAACCATGGGGATATGTGTTTTATTTATGACAGTCACTATCTTTCATCTCACAACTCACCGTTATCGCGTTCGCTTCCACTTAGGCGTGATGTCTATTTGGCAAAGCAATGTATTCCATTTTTTAGTGGCTTATTACCAGAGGCCAACATGCGAACTACCATTGCTAAGAAATTAGGAATAAGTGAAAAAAATGACTTTGCGCTACTAAATGCTATTGGTGGTGAATGCGCAGGTGCAATTGCTTTATTGCCTCAAAAAATGCACTTAGAACAATTATCGCCTGATTACAAATTATTAAATGAACAGCAGTTAATTGAAATATTAAAAACCATGCATCAAAGACCAATGATAGTTGGCGAAGATGGTATACGTTTATCTTTAGCTGGCGCACAAGACAAACTTCCTGTTGCAGTTATAGAAGATAAAATTGCCATACCAATAAACGGCGCACCGAGTACCCATATTTTAAAACCAATCAATCAAGACTTTCACTCGTTAATTGAAAACGAATGCTTTTGCCTTAATTTAGCTAAGAAAATAGGTTTAAATGCCGTCGAAGCGGCAATTTATCATGCTGATAATATCCCCTATTTATTAGTAAAGCGCTACGACAGAATAACAACCCCCAAAGGAATCCAGCGACTACATCAAGAAGATTTTTGCCAAGCTATGGGCATAACTACAGCAAGAAAGTATCAACGTGAAGGCGGCCCTAAAATCAGCGAATGCTTTAACTTGGTCAGAAGCGCATCTAGCACTCCAATCTTCGATATAAAACAGTTATTACAAGGGATTTTATTTAATTTAATTATTGGAAACAATGACGCACATGGAAAGAATTTTTCCTTACTCTATCAAGAAAAGCAAACCCGTTTGGCACCATTTTACGATATTATTTCAACTATTTTCTATCCAGATCTTGCATCTAAAATGGCAATGAAAATTGGCAGTAAATATGATTTTAAAACCTTATTTCCACGCCACATTACACAAATGGCAAAAGAAGCGACTTTATCGCCCTCTCTTGTTCAAAAAGAATTATTAAACTTAATACACAAAGTTCAAAATAACATTAGTGAAAGCCAATTTACCGAGATGATTTTGCAACGTGCTGATACATTACAGCAAAGACTGTAGCAAATAATTGATTATTTAAAATACGATGACTATCCACATCCTATTTAATTAATTTCAAATATTTGTAATTTCACCAGTAACATGTGTTTCCCTCTATCAGATAGTATGCCTTAAAATTTAAATAAGGAATCAATATCATTGCAAAACGGAAATTACGATTAATTAGCAAAATACTCAGAGTTTACAGCAGGATTTTTTGGTGGAATCACTGGCACAGCTGTAAGTGCTTATGCAAGTAACAAGTCAAAATTTAAATTTACTACATTTGCAACTGCTGCCATGGCAGCATTTTTTAAACTAAGTACCGTAACAGCAGGAACCTTCATTGGTATTTCAGCAGGACTGTTAATCTCGTCATGGGTGGGTCAAGCAAATACAATTGAAACAGATACTTTAGCGTCTCAACCAAGATTAAAAATTCTTAGATTCTAATAGTAACTATTTATATAAAATATCAAGTAAACCATTTTCTATGATCAGTGAAAATATTATCAAAGATAACCATCAGATGTCCTTAAATTTGGCAATCTTTTATTTGTTTGATACTTTTTAAATGACGTTGCAGATATTTCTTTTTTAAAACTATTCAATAAGATCAAAACAATCTTTCAGATTAATACCCTATAAATTCCACCTTCTGAATGGGTATTCTAAAGCATCCTTCATTGCTAAAATGCTATTACATCTTTAGTTAGCTAGAAGCAAATGAGAGGAATAAGGTTATATTTAATTTAATCCTTCTTAATTGAGTCATGAAGTAATAATCAGTTAACCTTAATTTACTAAAACACTAAATTATAAACAACCTTAAAAATAATAATAATCAACAAGGGAATAAATATGTTCACTTTCTTTTTCAATCAGGCACGTCAGCGTTGTTGTAATCATCCACCACTTACTGATGCTCAACAAGAGTTGGCATATAAAACAGAAGCAGGTGTATCTTCAATAAGTTTTATATTTCTCACTGGTTTTTCATTATCTTCAATCGGGAATCCTGTTGTGTTAGTGCCTCTTTTATTTACTTCTATAATTGATACTAGTTTTGCAGTTGCAGGTGCGAGAAATGCAAACCAACGGCAAAATCAGGCTCGCGTTCCATTGATGGAAGTGAATATTCAAGCAGCTTAAATGGCGTCGTAGGAAAACTTTGAGCTATTTTCAAATTTAAGGTTAATAATAATGATAAGAGACCGTGTTTTTGATCCATACTCACCAGAATTTTGTTATACCAATAAGATTAATCAAATTCTAAAACCATTAATTGAACTATTTAATATCAATTATTTCGCTTATGTAAAAGGTTATTGGGATTTTACGATGTTTTCACTTTGCAATCGTCCAGATTTTGGTAAGTATTTTTACGAATATAAACTATATGATAAGATTGATGGATTCCCTGACTATCTACAGTATAAATATGTGTTTTTAGAGGAGTTAGATAAAAATCGAAACTATTATAAACATATCTATCAGCCAATGAAGGAAATATTTGACATTTCACATGTTGTAGTGATGAGTGAGATAAATCTTGGTTCGACAGAGTTTTTTTTATTTGGTGCGCCAGAATCACAAACAAATTTTAATCGGGATTTTCTTCTTCATGTTGATTACTTTAATAAGTTTACACTTTATTTTAAAGACACCGCAAAGCAACTAATAGAACATGCTAAAAAAGAACGTTTTAGATTTGAAATTCCGTTAGACCTATTGAACAAAGGTATTCTTCACCCAATAAAAAACCGAAAAATTCTCAAAGAATCTGAATTAAAGCTCAATACTAAGCGTTTTTATTTGCCAGGATTTTTTGACGATGTGTATCTGACAAGGCGTGAAGTCGATTGCTTAAAGTTTTTATCTGAAAAACTAACCAGTAAAGCAATTGCCAAAAAAATGAATATTTCTCACTATACTGTTAATGATCATATAAACCAAATTAAAGAAAAATTTAAATGTAACTCAAAAAAAGAATTACTATCAATTATAGATGAGTATTCTCTCCTAGATAAACTCCATTTAAATTCCAGTCAAAATGATACTGATAAGGATTCAGTTAAATTTAAATTACAATATGAGAAATTTATAAAAAATTATTTTATGAAAAATAGAAAAACTGATTATAAATACAAAAGCTAAGTTACCTCTGCAACCAAATAAAGCACATACCAACTCGCTTATTTTTTTGAGCTGGTTTATTTAATAAATGTTAATGATTGATGTTTTTTAAGAAAGATTAAATGCATTAGATAGCCTGTAACAACACCGCTGATTAACGTGAACCACCCTGCAAGAATAAGAGTTAAAATTAAATTATGAATAAAAATTGTGGAAAGCTGTGCGAGCATTATTAGAAAATCTTTTTTAATATAATAATGAAATGTAGGGTTGGAGTATATTTCAGCAACGTAATACACCAAGGAAGCAAACATCACAGCGATAAAATGTGCGATAAGAGCTGTAAATAAAGCATAACGTTTGTATTTTAGAAACGTTGATTTAACCCAGGCTTTGTATCCCACTAAAAAGCCTCCGATAAAACCACCCAAAAATGCCCCATATAAATAAGGAGTGAAAATTACATTTGGATTAACCCAAGATTCAAATACAGAATTTAAGTTTAACATGACAAAAGCTAACACAAGTGATGAAAAGAAGGCTGATAACAATGAATAACAGATTGCCGCTATAAATCGTGTTTTAAAATATAACATAAACTATGATCTCAAAATATTTTTATTATTTTATATCGGAAATTTGGTGATTAATTTTTTGTGAAAAATAGTTTTCATTAAGCATCTAATTAAATGTTCGAAAATCATATCATATAAATAGCGATTACAAAAATAGTATATTATAATTACAACAATATACTGCCAATACTTGATTTTGGAATGTTTTAGCAAAGAGCAGTTCGTTCTTTGTAATAAAAAAGATATCTCGAGATGGAATTTATACTAAAATAAAATGTTAACGAAACATGCTTGTATAGGAAACAATAGGCTGCTCGAATGCAAGATATTGAATTTATTTTACCAACAGATTCAACAGAAAAATATAATTCTTTGATTTGTAATAAATTAAAAATTAAAATTATATCACGCCTTTTTTATGGTTGGTTGGCCTTTTTCTGTGTTGCTGCAATAACCGCCTTGTTTTCACATGATGTGATAGTTATCGTTAATCAATATTATATGCAAATTGCTTTTTTTGTTATTTTTGTTTCAGTGTTTAACTATCTTATTATAAATAAGATTTTCATTTCAAATATTATTTTTGTTTTGAAAGAACAACAACATTATATTGCTAAGTTTCAAAGAATACCGGCAAAATTAACTATTGATTCTACGTATGCGGATGGGAATGAAGTGTATCAATTTCCGGTTGAAATATTAGCTGAGTCAATGGTTGTTGAGCTAGCTGAATATGCAGTATTAATTGTAAACAAAAAAGTAACTACAACAAAAAAATCATATCAAGCTTATATATTGCCAATTGTTTATTACAATGAGTATCTTAAAAGTTTATTTCAATAATATTATTTTCGATACCGTAATTTGACTTATAAACCAAGCAAATTTGAAACAAGTTGTGTAACTCACCGTTATTGAGACCACTCAAAATAACAAGATTAATTCAACAAATAAAACTAAATATTTAAAATTTTGATTTACTTACTTACAGCTTAAACCATTAATTCCTCTAGAATGCCGCCCCCTATTTGTGAATTTTTATTAGGGATATAAATAATTAGAGAAATGTAACATACTCTTATACCAATCAGATCAATACCAAGTCGAATAAAATGCAATCAAATAATAATCCAAAAATAGAAACCTTAATAACAGAATTAAAAAAGCGTGAAAGTGAATTAACATTTGAACAAGTGATGTTTTTTGAGCGATTTCTAATCCATATGAAAAATAATGAATATCTCGCTGCTATTGCTTGTTTAAGACGAATACAAGAAGAAGATGTTTACTATTTAATTGATAGTTTTGATCCTGATATCAATAGCGAGAGCAATACAATCATTAAATCTGAGATAGTACCACCCATAATTGATGAACTCACTAAACTTAATAAAAATTCTGATGCAAAACCAGATCCCAATGATACAAACAAACAGAAATGTGCTAGAGCGATTGCTAATCAACGGCGACAACGCTCGAACATTCCATTTATTCCACCTCTTCCTTTACACTCTATAAGGGAGTCAGAAGAAACCGTTCAAAATGAAATACCTTGGTATCGACAATGGTTTTAAGCTTAAAGATTTACTTTTTTAATTAACACATTAATTTAACACTGTGTTTATAAGGGATCGTACAAGAGTTAACTCAATAAAAGAGAATGATAGGCAGTTCTGACAGGTGAATTAACATGTCATTTGGGTTTTATAAAATCTTAAATATTAATTTTGATTACAGAGGGACTATTTTTTATAATAACATCGTTATTTATTTCAATAGCTGTAATCACTTTGCCAAACAACCATTCTCTACCGATTAATTTTACAGTTGTGCCTTTTGTGAATAATTTTTCTTTGTTATTAACGCACCATGAATAAGGTAGTTTTGTTCTTAAGTTAGTTTGATGAGTATTATTTGGTGAAAACTCAAGTTTCAAAAATGGTGAGAGGCTTATTGGACCACAATAAGCTGAGGCTATAATCGTTTTTGAAGTATAAGGCGTTGTCGCAAATAAATTCGTAGCAACACCTGCTGAAAACCAAACGATAACACAAATCAACAAACTAAAACAAAAAGACAACATATATTTATATCCATCGGTGTGAAATTTTACTTCTAATGAGGAAGCCTGGCAAACCTTAGAATATTTAATTTTACTGAGAATAATATAGAATAAAATAATAAGGAATAAAAAAACGATAAGCAACCCTTTAAGCAAATATGTCGGTTCAATATAATAATGCGGATGAAAAATCAAACATAAAACAAAAAACGCAACAACAAAAATGGTTAGGATAATCTTTTTGAAATTCAACTTTAGCTTAAAAGCGCTTTGTGTCGTTGTAGAATTATTCGTACTCATAAAGAACTACTGCTATTTTTTCTTGTATTCGGTATTCTTTGATTAAAATAATGAACATAAAAAAAATACAAGAGGTTGAGAAAATTGATAATTTCTTTTAATAAAATAATTATAATTTTTATTATAACCCTGTTATGTGTCCAATATAATACCTAGATCTAGACTATGTTAGCCTTTTCTTCTATTGAAAATAGAAAAAATTAAAATCAATTATTTATCATCCAGGTATTATAAATTAATCTGTCGCTCTTCTTTTTTAGAGAAAGATAACATTCTCTCTTGAAAGACCTAAACCCTTATTTAAGCAGATATACAAGGGTAACTATATTATTATTGGACAATTTCATGCTATTGCACTATTTTCGAGGTTCATCTGAATTGTATCTTATTTGAGTAAGTTAGCGTTTAATTTTTCATCTCACAGGCTTTCTGCAAGGATATCATCAGAACTTAATATGAAATACTTGTTTTAATACATTTTACCCGATATAAACCGGGTATAATTCGGAATTTAATATTTGATGTTATAAGTTAACCTATCACACTTTCTTTTTTAAAATTAAGAATAATAAATATGTCCAGTCAACCGCCAACACCAAGGGAAATAGCTGCTAAAAAGGAAGCTGAGGCATTTTTATCACTTCAAAATCATGCCGTTATTATACTTAGCAATGCATCTTCACCCCATATAAAGAGCTTTTGTTGCATGACTTTAATTTCAAAATATAATTTAAATCCTTCTACTTCTGTAAAAAAGCTTTTTAAATATACTATGCAACTTGATGGGGTCAAAAAGGTTATAGATTCTCTAACAAAACGGCTTCAAGACCGTCAGATAGATCACACAATTATTGAACAAAATTTAAATTATATGCTTCAATTAGAAATAATAACAAAGTAAAAAAAAGATAAAATTAAAAGACAGTTTAGAAGATAACCTAATCGGAATTATCAAACTATCTAAGATGTAACCAACAGCCTAGTAAAGAAAAAAAATATTACAAGAAATCTAGCTTACAACACGAACTTTGCATTTATCATATAGTTAACAATGAGTCATCAGATGCCATGATTAAGTAAATGGCGTGATACGATTCTTAGTATTATTAGTGATAATAAAGTTTAACTAACGTTTAAAGCTAGCACGCTGTTGCCAACTTACTATCTGCTCTATTTTTTTCTGAGCTTGTTCATTTAAGGCTTGAAGTTGCTCAACTGATAAAGTTTCTAACTCACCTCGCTGAAAGTCTAATTCTGGCTCGGCTATAGATCGAGCAAATTCGTTTAGTCTTGTATATTTAACGCTTAATTTTTTAATTAATTGATACTTATCAGCTTGTTCTGCAAAGAAATTAAATTTTTTTAATGTTGCTTCGAATCCTTCTCGCGTATCTACATCTCGCCAGTCTCTGGTTGCATCTTCTTGAGGCTTTTTAACTTTTTGGGGTGGAGCCAGTAACTGAAATCCAGCAGGTATACTATCAGGTACCTGTCTTTCGCCAGCATATTCACCAGATAATGGTTCAGGAAGACCTCTTCTAAAAATATTAACCCAATCATCATCATCTGTTTTAACTGGAGATTGTCTTTGCATTGGTATCGGAATAAATCTGGTTGGTGAAAAACGATGTTGAGATATTACTTGCATTTCTTGGCTGTTATGCTTTTCAACTTCACTCGATATTTTATTAAATAAACTTAATAGACGAGCATATAAATCTTCAGTTGTCGAATCTAATAGTTGACTATATTCATCTGTGTATTGAGCATGTAATTGTAACACGCTGTCAATTTTAATATTTTGTAGTTCTTCTAATTTATCTAGAATTTTCCCAGATATAATCTCAACTTTATCTATATTATCTGGAATTTCTGACATTTTTATTATCCTTAACTTTAATATTAAAACGTGCAGGATGTTAGCATAAGAATTAATTGTCAACAAGCTGCCGTGTTTTGTATTTTCACTATGATTAATTGTTATCAATAACTAAAATGTTTAATCGTCATTTAATTGGATTTACTGATAGCGCAATTATTAACTGTATTAAATTGTAGTCAATAAACTTTGATAGTGTTCACACGCTCATCATATTTCGATAGAATTGAGCAAAATTTACGTAAGGAGTTATTATGAATAAGCTATTCAACAAAACAGCATTAGTTACAGGTGGCAGTGAGGGTATCGGTTTTGCAATTGCACAATCTTTTGCAGTAAATGGTGCAAACGTTATTATTACCGGGCGAGATCAAACAAAACTGAATTTAGCACGCCAACAAATAAATGGCAAAATTGAAACAATTCAGTCTGATGCTTCAAATCTTAAAGAAATAGATTTATTATTTCAGCAAATAAAACAAAAATTTCTGCATTTAGATTGTATTGTATTAAATGCCGGAACAGTGATTAAAGCATCAATAACAGAAACCACGGAAGCAATTTTTGATCAACAAATTGATTTAAATTTTAAAGGTGTGTTTTTTACAGCTCAAAAAAGTATTCCATTTCTTAATAATAAAGCGTCTATTATTTTTATTTCTTCTGCTGCCGCCATTTTGGGCATTCCTCATATTAGTGTCTATTCAGCTACTAAAGCAGCTGAAATTAGTCTGGCCCAATCATTTGCGGCAGAACTAGCACCACAAGGCATTCGATCAAACGTTATTTCTCCCGGAACAATTGATACACCATTAGCGCGTAAACACAACGCAGAGAGTATCAAAGAAGTTGCCATGCGAGTTCCGCTTGAACATCGTCTGGGTCAAGTCAATGAAATTGCCAACGCTGCCCTTTATTTAGCAAGTGATGATTCCAGTTACATGACAGGCCAAAATTTGATTATTGATGGTGGGATTTCTAGTATTTTTGTTTGATACGTTTATCTGACATCCCAAATTAGGTATCCGAATAAATCAGAAATTAATACTGAGATGCGGATAAAAAATTTTTATGTCTATGAAATATTTCAACTACCTAATATTTCCCCCTACAATTTCTAGCTTGATATGGAAAAAAAACTATAGTAGGCTTTTATGCTAATAATCATAATAATATAATACTGATTTAAAATGGTCACTCAAGAAAAATTACAGCAAAGACTTCGTCTTTTAGCCGCCCAAGGTAATCCAGAAACAGTCTCAAGTTTTATCATGAAACATCCTGGATTAAATATAAATTCAAAAGGTCCAACATCAGGACGCACCGCACTTCATTGGGCCGCAATGAAAGGTAACAGCGCAGTAGTAACGCTTTTACTAGATTTAGGTGCAGATAAAAATATAAAAGATCTTGCTGGGTTTACTCCGACTGATCTCGCGAGTAATCCCTTACCCTTTACTGGCGCACCAATTGATGTTCGAGAAGCTCGATTAAAACAAATTGCAGAGATGAATGCTCTTGCAAAAAAATTTCACTTGCATTTAGTTTATGTTGCATCCATAGATGAACTTGAAAGATATATTACAGATCATCCTCAAATAAACAAAATTGGTTTTTTATTGCTAACGCCAAATATATTTAAAGCAAGCACGCAAGTAATACATGTTTCTGCCATTTTTTTTGAGCGCAATACAAATAAAGAAAGATTTGTTTTTCTAGATTCAGCTTATTGTTGGTATACACCTTTATATAATTCACTTAGAAAAAGCAGAGAGATTTATTTTTCGCCTTTTCCAAGACAGCATAGTTCATCGGGATGTTTCCGAGAAAGCTTACTCGTTTTATTCTATTGTTTCTTAGATAAGGACTTAATTCAATTTTGTAAGAGAAATTCAGTTATAGTAAATTTGAACGAAAATTTAAGTGATGCTGATTTAAAATTATTACAAGACCACCGCAATCATGATTTTATTCAAATCGGTGATAAACATGCAAGATTTAATTATAGAAAAGAACGACGGTATAATCGTAGTGATTTAATTGATAAAATCCGCATGTTAACAACCTTACCGCCATGGTGTCTCGCCTTTATTGAGCACTATGCAACAATAACATTTTTATTGCAAAACCGTGACGCAAGAAAAGCCTTAACCATTTTATGTTCTAAAGATTGTGCTGTTGATTTTAGAGCAAGGAATGCTGAAGATGGAAATTTTTGTCCCCAATCTGCCATAGAAAATGCAAAACAAATGCAATTTAATACCTATCGTCATAGTGAATTTGCTGATAGTCCCATATCAAATCAAGATATAAATATTGCCCTTATTAGGTTTGAAGCATTAGGACATCAACTGGCGTTAGTCGATGAAGCTCAAATTATACCTGAGGATCAAAATAATCACATGACCGTGTTTATTTCGAATGAGAGTGGTGGTGCGTGTTCAATTGTTTTTCGTAATCGATAATAAAAACTTTTCACCACGATTTACACTCGCCATTATCGCAATATGAACAAGACATAATACCTTGAAGGTTAGCGTTTTTATAAACACCTATACTGTTGAAACAAGTTGGGTTTTCGAGTGACTTCGCCCAATTGGAACATTGTTGAAAAACACTTTGGTAATTTCTGCATGGCCGACATGAAACATGTTTCCAACTCCAACAATATCCTTCGCTAATAGTAGTGCTGGGATTTCCCCCTGCAAAAATACATTGAATATGTGTGCTAGAACAATCTGCAAAGCTTGTTGTTGATAACAACATGAATGGTATTAATATAATATAAATAATATAACGCATATTTAATCAATCCTATTTTTTCATCAACATTTTTCTTTTGTTTGCATCGTAATAAATTTCTGCAATATCAGAAATTTTTGCTTTTGGATTTTCATGACATAACTGACGAAGTTTCTGATGAATATCAGTAAAATGATTTTCATCATAATAGCTTTTCTGATCGTGCTCTGCACTTTTCCCTAATATGTAACCTGCTACCGTTGCATAAACGATAGATTTTTCACAAAGTGGCATATTTTCTAAATCTGAACATTTTATCTTTGATGGTTCAATATCAGCAAAAATCGAAATAGGAATAAAAAGTAATAAGCTTAAAATCATTTTCTTGAGTCGCATGTTGTTCTTCCAAATATATTTTCTCTATATAATTCATAGCAGTGATGCGACTATTAATCAAATGTCATCGCTAACATTATATTTTTTAAAACAGACAGTTATCAAATGCAACTTCATTAAATGATTTAACTTTATAAGATAAATAATTCAATAAAAAATATAAAATATAGCAGCAATTCAGCTAACAATAAACGCACAATTGATTAGATTTTTTAATGCAGATTCAAAGGTATTTCTGTAAAGTGACCTTTTGGAATTTGATCCACTATCGCTTCATCATAGCCTCGCGGTAATTTTCCTGCAGGCAACCAATCAATATTAGCACCTATTTCATTACCATCGGGTATTCTGAGATTAAAATCTTGCGGTTTTGGGACATCAATGCGAATTATTTTTTTATCATGCCAAGCATTATTTGGGATCCCCAATTCTTTTTCGACAAACATTATATTATTATGTGCTTTTTTTAATACTGCATCCATTTCATAATGCGGCATTATAAATTGACCATCAGCGCGACCAATTACTTTTCGACCATATTTTTTTAAGCTAGATTCGCTGACCAACCATGATCCTCCTTGACTAAATTTCAACAAGTGTACTGCCATATACCAGGGTTTTAAATAAGTTGCAGGTAAAGGTCTTTTACCTTTAGGTAGTTTTAAAATTTTTGAAGCAGACCAACCCGGTAAGTAGACTTTATCTGCAGTAAACCCCCCCACTAAATCAGCATTTAAGCATAGGGTTGGAATAACATTCGTGCTGGAAATGTTTAGTGAATCAGCCTCTGCATAAATCATAACAGGTAAAAGACTAAATGAGATAAAAAGACTTAGCATAATTTGCAAATTAAGTTTTACTCTAATCATGATAGATACTCACTCCCCTCTTCATTAACTTCAAAAACTTTCCACAAAAAATTATATACTTATTAAAACGCATCCACAAATCAAATAGAAATATTAATTTGTTTAGACGGATTTGAGGGATTATTTCTAACATTGTCATACGTAGTTATTTACAGTTATCTGATGTGAAACAATCTGTAAAAATTGAAATATTACGAAAATGATGATGACTATAAATTATGAATCGTCAGCAAAAATCTTATCGAGTCATCAGAAAAACTCTAACAAGTTCCCACAATTAGCGATAACTCTGAAAAGAGTAAAACATCAATAATAAATTATTAAGTTTGTTACTTATATTAGAAAAGTAGCGGAAATTTACATTAGTTGTCTATTTCCAATTGAAGCAGATTTCAAATTACAACGTGTATCAGCCGCCATCATTATCGGGTAGTTAAAAACACTAGAATTACATTAATCCTTACCAATCTTGCGGCGTATTATAATCTGAAGGACAATTATCAGAACCACCGCCATGACCACCACCAGGTGGGGCAGGTACAGTGCCAGTAGAATTAACTGCTAGATAATTATCGCCATAAACATTTGCTAATAAATTTTCATAAGGCTGACTTGCATTCGTACAAAATTGAGCGGAACCATCAACGAGTGGTGTAAACCCAATATAACCATTCCAACCAATTGTCATGTAACAAGTATATTTGCCTGTTGCATTATTATAATCGCAGTGACTGACTCCCGCTGAATCAACCGATTGCACTGTGACATTTGAAAAAGCAAAACCATCACCAGGGGATAAACTTCCATCTGCAATTGCAAGGTTACCTTCAACAGAATAAGCAGAAACATCATTAATCGTTAAAACACGGCCGGTATCATTATCAAATGAAATTGTTAAACTGGGTGAATCTAAAGGCGTATAATCACTTGTCCCATCACTTTGATTGATCACGGCAATTGGGATAGAAGGATGAACAGAACGACCACCGGGAAAAACAGGTAATGAAGTTTGATCTATTAAGCCACCTGAATAAGATGGATTCACGCCATTAATTACCGTAGTTTGCGCGATATTAAATTGTTCGCCGGTTGCCGCATTCCAAGCAATATTCACCGTCACTACTTTTCTCTCTGGATTTTCAAGCGCGACAACATTCCAGGTTCGAGCATAACTGGTATTTTTACCCGTGACAGAATCATTTCCCGTAGTAATATCATCATAGGCAAATTTACCCTCTTCAACATCTAAGGTTTCAAATCCTCGAAATTGTTCGATTTTCTGCTGGGCTAATTGTGTCGCCACAGAACGTTGTTCAGCAATCGAATTGCCGCTGATCATCATCGTTTGCAATTTTATCATGCCTAAAAAACCAACTGATAAAATTGCAGTTGAAACTAAAAGTTCAACCAATGAAAAACCACGAATTAAGTTATTCATCATTGCGCCTCTTTTAAAAATCACGCCAAGAACCTGGTACTTTGGTATAAGTACCCACCGAGTCTAAATTGTTTAACACTGCAGAATCGAAATGAATATTAGGCGTACCACTACCTGTCACACTATTTTGTGAAATCATGGCACCATAAATATCTGAATTCCCTGTTGTTGTGAGCTCACCTGTTACATAAACCAAACCATAAATTTTGACACCACCATTCATGTGCATGTCGCCATCCACAAATAAAATAACAGGTTTCGTCGGTGAACCAATTACCACATTTGCATTTAATTTTGCCGTACCTGCTGATTGATCAACCCAAATGGAAACACCGCCTTTGCCATCTAATTGACTGGAATAATTATCCGTCCCCGTTCCTGCTAATTGAATATTCGCACTACGTTGAATTTGTTCTGGTGAAGAAGTAAAAAATAATTTAAAAAAATCACTTTCACTGACAGAGGATAAATGGCTATCAGTATCATAAACATCGCGACCATTTCCTGATGAATCAGAACTACTGCTATCATTACTGATCACCGTTTTTGCGGAACCTGATAATTCAGCCGAGCCACCTGACCAAATTGTAATATCCGATTCGGTATTACTGATTTCTAAATTGCCACTGATGTCGACAATGCCTCTTGCGGTTAAAGTTGAAACGGGTGAAGAAACAATCGTTATATCTAACATGACTTTTTGTTTCAAAACGCGCGTACTCGTACTATCATCATTAAAGGAAGTTGCGGTAATTTCAACCACATTAAAATCACCCGCTGTTGGATTACTATAAGTAATGGTATATCTACTATTGTTACTTAATACCACATTGGTAATATCGGCATGTGTGTAACTATCAATGAATCCATCACTATCACCATCAACAATAATGGCATCCGCATAATTTTGTAAATGTGATAAACCCGCATCAATACCCGCATCAGCAGCATTAAAGGCTTGATTCGTTCTGGCTTCATTGGCAGAGACGCGTTGTTCACTAATAGAAACTTTTGATGACACAGTGGTAATTACGCTAAGAATTGCTAAAATTAATACAGAGAATAAAACTGTTGCAAAACCAAACTGTGTTTTAATGTTTAACATATTTACCTCAACCATTTATAGCACCGAAAAATAAAATGGCATAACAGAATTTACAGAATTAACTGCATTGAACATTAAATACCGTTATAAGACTGACACGGTAAATGCGAGTTGATAGTTCACATTAAATTATTTGATTTAATGACTTTTTAAAATAGAAATTTGGTTTATTTAAAGCACAGCAAACCAATGCGATGATTATTTACTATTTAATGATACGACTCAATTAAGTAGTAATACACTCACCGCTATCAACACAACCTCAGCATAAATTTAAGGTAAACATCGTATTCGTTGATATTTACTAAAAATACATCGTTCGATTAATTAAGACATATCGCTTGAAACAAAGCTCAAGTAAATGTTATAGAATATTATTTCTGTCAAGTGATAATCAATGTTTTATATTTTAGCTTGCCCCTTGACACTCGAGAGATAAGCTCAAAAACACAGGCAGATATGATATTAGTGATTGAAAATATTCACCATTTCCATGTAAGAGAAATTCTATTTGTCTATAAAATGAACTTTTGTTATTTTAAATTAATATCAATTATCACCAAAATGTCGAGAAAAAGAGATATAAAATTTCTCATTTATATTATTTCTCTTTTTATCTCCTAAATGGGACATCTTATAATCTAAAGGTAATTCGTTATGCTTTAAACAAATAAATAACGGAGAACTACAATGAGTGCTCAAGAAGATAGCGTATTAGCGAGTGAAGCAAGGCTTAAATCAAAATATGATTTAACCCAAAGCATCAGGGATTACGTTGAAATAATTCTATATCCCGCTGAAGGTGAATCATTTTATCCTAGCTATAGAAACATACAAAAAATAATTGCCGCAGGTAAAGAAACGTTTGGGCGTAGTGACCAAATTTATACCTCATTAATTGACTTTAATAACAAGTCATCAACCAACAAGAGCATTTTATGCAACATAAATTAGATGCCTTAAAAATATTAATTAATGCGCCTGAAATAAGAATGTTTTTCACTTTTACTCGTATAAGAATGATGGTAAATTCAGTTGAACATCATCTGCAGGCTGGCTATCGTGTTCGCGTTTTAATTTCTTATAATAAGCATTCGTGACTAGATGAAGGTTAGTTCCCCGTTCTGTACGCATGACTTCAACGGTTACTCTAGAAGGTGTTACCTCTGCGTTACCTTTTTCAACTTGACGCCCAGTATTACTGAGACTAGGTCGTTCTCTGGTTTGTAATTTTAATTCTTCAAAATATTTTTTCGTTGTGAGATGTATTCCCAACTCTTTGACATATAAAGATGGGGTTAAATCACTTTCTGGCATTACGAAACTTGAATCACTGCCACTGATAGACTGTGCTCGTAATCGTTGTAAATGCATGTTCAAGTTTGATTGTTTTTTAGGGTCTAAATTAGAAAATCGCAGCAATTTATTTATAGTTAAAAATTTAATATATTTATTAGATATTTTACTACTAAACACTGTATCCAATAATCTTAATTCTTGCTGAAGAACTCTAGCTTCATCGCCAGAGGATAATGGTCCTTTATAATACTTCTTTTGCAGTTCCTCTGTTAATCTTAGTTTTAAATTTTGTCTTAATTCTTCTTTTGAAATTAAACGAGGAGCTGGTGTAGTAGCTCTGGAACTAGGAATAGAGTGTTGAGAAGTGTCTAAGGTGCTTCTACTGTTTGTAGTCCCTGAACTATTATCCGTAGTTAAAGCATTTACAATTAATCCTGTCGACTCAGTGGAATCCGAATCAAAAGGTGTATTAGGAGGATTTCTTGGATTAAAAGGACTGTGTGTAGGTAACTCCATCGCATTTTCGCGATGAACAGGTGATTGAGCATCTTGGCAAGCTTTGAAACACTTAAACATGGCATTAAACTCTTTATTGTTATTTAGCCGGATCGTACATTAAAAGAACAATAATACCCCCCCCTTTAAAAGCGCTATAATCATACCCTTTTTTCTGTTTTCAAGGTCTTATTCTGTTAATGCGTGTTAATAAATCATATAAAAGGTAGACCCACATAAGCTGCAAAGATATCAGATGAAGTCTTCTCTCAGCTAACACCAAGACTAGGTTATAGCTAATTAATTATTTCAATTAATCCTTTAGACTCCTTGTCTGAAACATGAGCATTGAAAAGTTTAACAAGTTCAGCTGGCTCCATTTGTAAAAAGATGACTACCCTGCTGAGAAGGACTCTCTACAACTTCAAGTGGACTATCTTCTTCAGGTGGTACCAAAAATGAACCTGCAAAAAAAGAATCACCGGAATTATGTCTATCCAGAATAGGGGATAATAAACGATCTGAGTTTGACCTAGGCAATTCTCCTTCAAGGGAGATAACGTCAGTTGATTCTTGTATCGGTAAAGGTATTGCAACACTAGTAAGCGCCTAAAGAACCCCATAATTGAAAAGGCATAATGTTAAATCTAAGGAA
>CAYGUK010000065.1:0-21701 GCA_964352985.1 uncultured Legionellales bacterium | reverse complement strand
TTTGCCAGGTTAGGCAGTACTATCAGGGTAACTATTTAGCATTTATGCTGAATAAAATTTTTATTCTTTTACAATCATTAATATCGAGATAAATAACCTCAACTAGCAAAAGATTTAATCGCCATCTTTATTTATCGTATGGTTACGTTTAACACTTATTGCGAAAAATAGATATTAAATACTAAAATATTTAAGTATTTTTATTTATTTTTTACCTAAGCATGAAAAATTATTTTACGAATGTTTGACAGTAAATGTCGTGAGCGCTATTCTCCTGTTTATCAATGGACTGAACGAAGAATCATAACTGATGGTCCCTAAAGATACTATTTACACACAGTTAATCTCAGCCAGTGATAAAAAGATCACTCTTTCAGTTGCTATCGAAAACCTTTTATATTATTTGAATAAATTAAATATTGTAAATAAAAAAATTAATCAAAAATCCTATGCGGATTATCAACAACCCAATTTGATAATGCAACAAGGGCGATTTATTTCCAAAATACAATCTTTAATTTTTATCATCATGAATAAACTGCTACCCAAAAATAAAAAATATTTTTTCAAAGAAAAAAGTAGTCAAGCAAAATTACTATTACTCCTAGACCATAATCTCACCGTTGAACAAATCATTGTCCCTTGCTTAGAAGAAGGATGGCTTTCACCAAGTATCATCATTGATCGCCGCATGTTAATATTTTATTTAATCGACATCAAAGTTGAAAAAGGAATTAGAATTTCAATTGAAGTTTTTCAGCATGTTAATCCGGATAAAATATCAACCGCGATTATTTCACCAACAGATGGATTATTACCTTCATCAGCACCTATTAATAAGGCATTAACAGAACTAACAGGATTACAAGAGCCGGAACAGGCTGATCCCTTTCTTTATTGTGCCGTAAAACAAACAGAACTTATTATGTTGTTTCGGGGTAAATGGTTTGCCAGGCCCAATGCTATTGTTGATTCAATAAAAGCCCTTATCAATTCCTGGTTATTAGAATTACCCAAAACGATAGATGAAAAAGGTGGCTATCAAATTGTCATTATTGAAAATAACAATCCAATTTGTGATAAATATAAATGGATATTCGAAACAATTATTGAATACACTACGCCTAACGATATTAAAATCGAGAAAGAAGTTGCGCAAAAAACGTTAGAACAACTATTATTAGCATTGATAATCGCGGGTTGTTACTATGATATACGAGGAGCCGGATTGGGTTATATGATTAATCGATTATTACTCATGGGCGCACGATGGGAAAATATACATCCTTCAATATACAATTTAATTTATCATATTGGACTAAAGCATCATAAAATACGGCCCAATCTTATGGGGCTTTTTCAAACCATAATGCAACATTCAGAATTGCTAAATAGCGATGAACACATTTCAGAAGAATCATGGCAGAAAATTCAAACAGGATACAATATTACTTTGTGGGAAAAATCAGGTGACATTGATTCATTTCATTTTTTACGTGTTTTGTGTTTAATTGATAACGAAATTGAAACTCATAAAACACGAACATCTCATGCTAAAACTAAATTGAATCTTTCTGTTTCTACTCATTTAAAACCAAGATCACACAAACGAGTTTTCTATCCACCGCGTCGAGTAACAAGAAATAAATTACCTGTAGATCAGGTTGATCCCAATTTGCCTCGACAAGAACTTAATCCCTCGATCGGTATCATAAAAAAACCGCCCTCAAAGAAATCATGAAACATAAACAAAATTTTGCACAAAATGCTTATAAACACAGTTTGATAACGATATGTCATATTTTTTTTATTATCGATGCACTTCATCGAAAAATTTTAAGTTATAATGCCGAAACTCTATTCTCACAGGAAACGTGTAAAAAATGAAAACACTACCACTCATTATTGTGATTTTGTTATCAATCATGGTAACTGCCTGTCAAACCACACACACCATGCCCATGACAAAATCACAAAATACAAATTTAGAACTATCTCAAGCAGTCACGCCACCAGCGTTTGTCACCAATACTTATGCCGTGCCCCAAAATGGCAATGACATGATTGGAAACATCTATAAAGTAGCAATTAGAAAAGGTGATACGCTCAGTGAAATCGCCAATCACTATGACGTTGGCATGGCAGAAATTAAAGCCGCCAATCCAGGCATTAGTGCAAAAAAATTGCGTATTGGACAAACAATATTAATACCAAAACAATATATTCTACCCCCACCACAATATCGCAAAGGTATTGTGATTAATATTCCGGAAGCTAGAATTTATTATTTTACTTCTGATGGTCAACAAGTAAAAACCTTTCCTGTCGCATTAGGTCGTGAAGGTTGGCGCACCCCCGTTGGCAAAACTTGGGTTATTAAAAAAGAAAAAGATCCTGTGTGGAATGTGCCAGAATCGATTCGTTTAGCCTCAAAAGAAAAAGGCAAAATTTTACCGCGTCAAGTTCAAGCGGGACCGGATAATCCTTTAGGCCATTACGCGATTTATCTTGGTTTTGCGGGATATTTAATCCATGGTACCAATGATCCAAGCAGTATTGGCAAACTCGTCAGCTCTGGTTGTATTCGCATGCATAATCGTGACGTTGAACAATTATTTCAATTAGTGGATCGTGGCACACCTGTTCGCATCATCCATTATCCTAATAAAGTAGGCTGGGAAAATGGGCAATTGTATCTCGAATCACATAAACCGATCACAGATGAAAAAGGCATTTATGAAAAAGATGCAATCACCGTGGCAGATGCAATTGCCAGTGCATTTAAAGAAGAACAAAAAACAAATGTCGATCAAACTCTCATCGATCAAGCACTACAAAAACAAAGTGGGATCCCAGTTAAAATTTCTGAAAATAAAATTCAACAACATGGAATTGAAGCATTATAAAGATCCAACACACCTCGCGGCGAATGTCGCGAGGTAAACGATCACTTTATTAAATCACAATTTATTCAACACTCAGTATTTTTCTATTAAGCACTAATAACGGTTCACCGAATACTTCGAGATATAATTTTTTTGTTAAATTAAAACTCGATACCATTTCGTTTGGATCAGAGATATTGGGATCAGCAGGAACATGATGTAAATAATGGCCAAAAATAGCTTGGCAATCACGATGATATTCGCGTGTGAATAAAATATGATTATGCCAAAATTCATCTATATCATAAGTGGGCACTAAATTTTTTTGTCCCGAGTGACAGATTAACCACAAAAAATTTTTATACAATTTCGCACAAGTCAATGCTAATTCTTCAGACCATTGTGGCAGCGGATAATGTGGTGAACACATCCGCTGAACCACAAAGTTTAAATCTAACTGTTGAAGATATGCCTTCGCTTTAGCATGATGAGACATGTTATTGATCGAGAGCAGAACGACATTGACCCGTGACACAATGCCCATTACATGGCGCAGCAGTATCTTGCAAACGATCGACTTCAACAAATTCACCTTGCAATTGTTGATTAGACACAGGTATTAACACCGCTAATAATTCATCGTTAATATTACATAGTGGATTATTTTCCATTACTTTCTCCTTCGTTTATAATGCCGACAATTCAAGACATCCTATAACAAACCAATAGGAAGTTAATTTAATTATTATATGTATGAGATGAAATGAAAACAACAGAACGTAACAAACTTTTATGCTTTTTATCGCTTTTTAGTTACTGCTTTTCTGTTCATGCCATTCTATTACCTACCCTGACAGTAAAGGCAAAAAAATCTCATGAAATAATTAACGATAATAAAGGCGTTACTTTTTCACACCATGCTTTAGCTAAAAAAGGTGCAATATCAATTTCTGATTTTTTAAATAAACAAGGTATTGTTCATTTAAAACAAAATTCAGTTAATAATAATCAAACCTCTATCGACATTCATGGTTTTGGTAATACCTCCTCCACTAATACCCTAGTTTTAATTGATGGCATTCCGTTTACATCATTCACCACACTTGGGCCAAATTTAAATAGTGTATTAGTCGAAAACATTGCAGAAATTAAAGTTCTAACCGGTAGTTATGGTAGCTTGTATGGTGACCAAGCTGTCGGAGGTGTGATAAATATTATCACTAAAAAACCCGCAGCGCTTTCTACCTCAGTAAAAACCAGTATGGGAAATCATCGTCAAGCCATGATTTCAACATTTACGAGTAATCGATTACCTTCGCATATTGGATATAGTGTGGGCGGTTTAGCTTTTCATAGTGATGGGTTTCAACAACATAATGAACAAAATAATTTTAATTTTAATGCTAAATTAGATTATATTGGTAATAAAGATTATGTCAGTTTAAATATTTTAAATTATAAAAGTATTATTCAATACCCACCTGCTCTAACACTCGGACAAAACACAAGACCCAATCAAATTAATAATGAATATATTGATACATTGGGTAATTTTGCTTTTATTAAAAACCATTTTTATCTCAATGAAAATTGGTCTTTAATTTCAAGCTTATCGAATGGCACCTCTCACAGCAAAAGCGTATTACGTTTTTTTTCTTGGAGTCGACAAGTTGCGACAAGATTACAAAATAAATTGGTTTATCTCCAAAATTTTATCATAGGACAAGATAGCGAATATGATTATTATCATTTAACTAATCAATTACAGCATAACCACGTTGATGATTTAATTAATGATATTTTTGCTCGTATGAATTATCCGCTGACAAAAAAATTACATTTTATTTTAGGAGGGCGTTTTGCTTATCAACACATAAAAGCTATCGCGAATAGCCCCATTGCTCAATTTGATAATAATCACGTTTTTGTCAATGAACAAGGTGTTACTTTTTCGCCGATTTCTAATATTGAATTTTACATTCGCCGTGATACCAATTACCGTTTTGCCAAAGCAGATGAAAAAGTGTGGATCCCAACCAATATTCGTAATTTACAAACTCAACAGGGTGTCGATTATGAAACAGGTATGAAATGGCATAATCAAAAAATCAAACTATCACTTGCTATCTATCATTTAAGTATTAACAATGAAATCGCTTATGATCCAAGCATGACACCACTTGCTCCTTTTGGCACGGTGCGAAATTTACCACCGACATTACGTCGTGGCATTGACGTCATAAATGGTTACCAATTAAATTCAAACTTGAGTACCAGTTTTGCATTCAGTTATGTTAAAGCAACCTTTCGCCAAGGTCAGTTTAAAAATAAACAAGTCCCTGCTGTTTCGCCATTTAATTTTAGTGCCAGTTTAAATTTTCATCGTCATCATTGGTTGTGGGATTTAAATGAAACATATAGTAGTAGTCAATTTGCTTCGAATGATATTAATAATTCGGGGCCTAAATTAGCAGGTTATTTTATTACTAATGTTTATATCGAAAGAAAGTTTCAGCATGTTGATGTGGGTTTTAGGGTCAATAATTTATTCAATAAACGCTATCCAGTTTATGCGTCATTTTTTCAAAATGGTAACATATCCACCGTCACCTATTATCCTGCAAATGGATTGAGTGCCCTACTCACGGTGAATTATCATGTGGCATAGAGAAAATCTTTTTAGTTTTTTTTGCAGCATCATAATTCATGTTTTATTATTTTCTTTATTATTTTTAGAATGTTTATCGATACCCACTTTTAAAATCCCAGGCACTAAAAAAATTATTCAAGCACAACTTGTAACTATAACACCACAAAAATTAATTTCACCATTACCAGTAAAGAAAAAAAGTCCGATTCATATTAAAGCTAAAAAAACGCCACATCACTCAACACAAAAAAAACACCCTCGTCAATCAAATCATCACGCATTAAGTGGGAATCAACTAAATAAACTTGTCATTATTTTATTTGGCGCAATTCAATCTCATCAACATTATCCGGCAATAGCTAAGTCTCTCGGAATGCAAGGACAAGCATTAATTTCATTTATGCTTTATCCTAATGGTACTATTCATAATATCCGTTTAGCTCACTCAAGTGGTTATTCAAGCTTAGATAAAGCTGCTTTAAATGCAGTAAAGCAATCATCACCTATTGCACATATTAAAAAATATCTGAGTCATCAAACTCCGTTTACAATTCCAATTAATTTCACGCAGCAACAATAATCTCAATCAGCATTGATATAATTAAAACATGGAATTTTGATTTTTTGCAGTTGGTGGTACTGTTTGCAACACATCCCAATGTTCGACAATTTTACCCTTTTTATCAAACCGGAAAATATCAATACCTGCGTAATCAGGTAAACCCGGCCAATGTTGTAAACAGTGTAAAACAACAAAGTTGTCCTCAGCAATAACGCGTTTTATTTCTACTTTCTTACCGGGATATTCTTTTGCCATTTTTAAAAAATATTGAATAAATCCATTTTTACCATCTTCAACATGAGGGTTGTGTTGGATATAGTCATCCCCCACAAAACTCTCAATTGCTGCTTTTGGTTTACATTGGTTAAACATTAAATCGTAAAATGCTATTGCTGTTTGTTTATTTTTTTCTAAAGACATTTTCATTTTATTCCCTTTATATTGATGATTGACATGGATAATTGAGATTAATAATTAACTTAACATTATTTTCATTTTGATCTGGGTTTTAGTCTAAAAATTTATCTATGAAACATTATCCAATTTATACCTCAATTTTGCAAAATCGTAATATGTTTATCGTGACTTTTTTCAACTAACAGGATTGAGTGCGCTACTGATGATGTTTTCTCATGCAGTAAGTATAGAGAATTTTTATTTAACTTCATGAGAGTATATTACTTGATTTTTTAATATTGCCATTTTTTTCAGAATCAAACTCATAAGTAATTGAATTTTCGTTTAGTATAAACGTTAAAATATCTCCCTTCTAAATTAAATTCTAAATCATTGACTATACTTATAATTATGAACTCAATCACTTATTAAGATTAATAAAAATGCCAAGCGTAACATTAACTTTACAACAATTAGTTGAGCATATTCGCTCACAAAAACAAATACCGTTTACTACTCGTGAGGAGCAACAACAAGCGGTTGTTGAGTCTTGTGTCGATTTAGAAAATTTAGAAGACCTTAGCGAAATAGATGGCAAACTCCAAGAATTAATTTCAACCGTTCGCAGTGGACACAGTGAATTATTCGATGTAGATGGTGAAAAAGTTAGAGTTTATCGTCAAGATACACATTCAACCCCACCTCCTGATGAAGCACTGATTTCTATTATTAATTATTTTCGATCAGCCTTATTGATTGCTAACGAATCAGATTTACCCAAAGACAAAAGAAAAGCAATCATCAGCGACTTGAAATCATCTTTTCTTGAACATTATAAACTCTATCTTCGGGCAACATCAGAAAAAGATAAATATACAATCGCAACACTCTTTGCTGGTGAAATAGAGGATAAATTCAAAACACATGAAGTAGATATCAATCAAGATGATTTAAACAAAGCTAGAGAATGCATTTATATGTTAGTTGAGCCTGAGAGTGCATTAACGCTTGTTACAAAGAATCAAAAGGTCTACGCTAGTTTAACACGTCCTCTAAGAGTCCCAGAGGCTAGGATGAAAGAGGAGATTCCAGAATCAGAAATAGAGTTACAAAATAAACCATGGTTTAAACTAGCCAACGCTCGTCAAAGAGCCTATTTTCTAAATTTCTTTCAAAAGTATCGTGACAAAATTATTGAATTTGGTAATTCAGCAAGCCCAGCAGGCCGATTTTTACCCTGGCTTTCTAATTTTAAAAAAGAAGAACGCCTAATTGGTGAGCTTGATGAAGCATCAGAGAAAAGTGAAACAGACAAAAAATCAGAAGTTGATCACGCTCCAATTGTGCCTAAAGTAATTTGGACTAAACAATATCGTACGGTTAGACACGGCGTATTATGCCCTTATAGTATTCATCAAGATGCAATTGCTATCGATGCCGCAAGAAAAAATATCATTGATTTAATTAAAACAACGTTAGAACAGGCTGTTCGTGATTATCTTGAAGAATTTGCACCGCTTTATGATGGAATGGAAAAGCCTACCCTTGATTTCCCAATTCATTTAAAAACCTTATTATCACCTTTAGTGCTAGCTGATACAGTTTGCGCCCTGCCAGGCCTACGTTTCATAACACGTAAAATGGGATTTCAAGATAATAATTATTATTATTTACAATTAATAGAACAAGCATTGGGGCAAGACTTAGAAGATGCCATTGATCAGATGAAAATAGATCATAAAGGTAAAACCTATTCATGTAGACCACAGTTATTACATACTAACCGGCCGATAAATTCTAAACATTATTTATCGCTCACACAAAATCGTGATATAGACGATGCTCAAAAAATATTAAATTCAGCTGCAGATGAAATGAATTTATTAGCGGATAAAATAGCAAGATCTCAGTTTTACGATCAATACTACAAAGAACACAAATCAGAATACAAAGATGCTTTAAAACAATTTAGTTTATGGTTGAAAGGTAAAAAAAAGCTTTCTATCGAAACATTACAAATGATTAATGAAATTACCGATCAGCTTAAAAATCCAGATTTTTATAACCGATTAGGTTTATCTAGAATAGCTGCAAATGAATTACGCGATAAAATACATGGCTCAATGGTCTTAAAAAAAGAAATCAGCGAATCCTTTTTAGCAAAAGCTTCTCGTCGTTTATGTAATTTACCCTATATAGGCTGGGTATTTTCTATACCCATAAAAATTGTAAAGTTTTTTGTACCAGGTATATATAATTGCGTGACTAAAAGAATTAATCACCCTCAACTTAAAATTGGTGTTGCTGAAGCGATGGCAATAGGTTCGAAAGGCGTAGTGAATGAAGCTTGTAAAAGTACACGTGAACGCGCTGGTTTTATTGGCAGTTGTAAAGATGCAGTCATGCGCGAACCAGGATTAATTATGGAGAATAGTGAAGAATCGATATTAGATGGTGGACGAACAGTAATGCAAGAAGGGCATGCATTTCACGGCATGACGCATCATCCACAAGTCGTTAAAACTACCGTAATGGGATTAGGAAAGATGCTAGATGGAGATGCTGATAATTTAACAGATAAAGCCGAAGCGGTAACAAAACCACTGAAAGCTGAAAAAATTAAAGCTGCGAGAGAAAAAAAATCTTCAATGCAACTTTCAGGTGATATCAAACTTCCGCTTCCTAAAACAACAATGGCATCGATGCGAGCGCTTTCTCAAACTAGACCCAGAGCAGCAAGTGAGCCCCTTCCAAGGGTAACTATTTCTGACTGGCAATCAAATCAGGGGACTTTATTTCATATTGATTCAGCAGGAGCCTCACCCAGAAGAGTCAGCGTGAGCATGGCAGCAACTATTGAAAATGAAGATTTAGTCTCTCCTCCAGCAACTACGATAAGAGGGCATTCTAGCTCTGTTGGAACTAATGAAGATGTACCGGTTGCTCCAGTGAGTAGTTTAGCAGATTCTGAAGAGCTCTTTCTCTTGAGAACTGGCAGTTCATCAACATTATCATGGGCTAGTTGTGATAGTGAAGATGTTGGTGTTCAACCTCATCCTAGTCCTTACCAAGAAACATGGGGTTTAGGGATAGGTTCTGGAGCTTTATGTTCCTTAGGAGATAATCATGATGCTCCACTAACATATTCAAAAGATTTGAGTTTGCAAGATTTTGTAACATCTCACGCTTTAGGTCATTGTGGAACAGTTCGCCTCGGTTTCGAGTCGCAAAACGCTAATGATCCCCATTATTTTCGCACACGCACTATGACGGCTTAATCTATTTAATTAATTTTCACCTAATCTTAACTGTAAAAATTTTGGATATGTTTTTTTTCATATCAAGTGATAATAAGCTAAACATGGCGAGACTTTATCAGGACTGTTCAAGTAACATTTTCTTGTTATTCTATCCTGTGAATTCCTCAAAGCTTAAATTCAGTGAAATTTTAATCTAATAAAAAGTAAAATTAAATGGCTAGTAATACAACACAAATTATAGAAATTCTTGCGGCTAATAAACAAAAAAGAAAAGATCTTGGTTTAACAAATTCTACAATCGAAATTCCTAACTTTGGTACTATCACACTCGATCATATTGATAAAAAGTTCGAGGACGATAAATATAATGAAAATCGTTATGGTAATGGTGGTTTTGCTACCGTAAAAAAAGTATGGGTTACACAATCAAATAAACAATATGCATTAAAGATATTTAACAAATCAAGGCATTCATCTGTAATAAATAAAATAAGTATTGATCAAATAAAACGAGAAGCTGAAGTCCTGAGAGAGATTGGTCGAACTTCTCATGTTTTTAAGTGTAATGAAAAATTCTATCTATTAACTAATTGGATCGAGGGTCAAGATTTATTTGAAATTTATGCAAGGAACCGTATTGAAATTTTAAAATTTGATAGATTAACTCGATTACAAAAGTTTAAACAATTTTTTCAAGATCTAAAACTATTGCATTCTCATGGAAAGATTCACGGTGATCTAAAACCGGAAAATGTTATGTTTGACCCAATAACTTGTCACTTAACTTTAGTTGATTTTAACTCAACTAGAATGCCCGGAACTGAAGAAATAAATTCAGTCACTTTGTCTTTTTTACCTAGAAATGTATTTAAAGAAATTTCAATAATAATTTTTTCTACACGTAGTTTAAATGCTGGTATTCAAGCACTGTGTCAACGCCAAACAAAGACTTATGATATGTTTGCATTAGCGTATATCTTAGTCACTTTTTTTCCAGAAGTTGCGATATATGGTGATGATGAACAATATAGTCAATTAAACAAGATTACTTTTAAGGATGTATCAAGACATCCCTTTTTGCAACCGATCCAAAATTTAATTCGAAAATGTTATAACGATAATTTAGCTGAAATTCCAAGCGCAGAGGCGTTTGATAAATTACTCGATAGTGCAATTATTGAATCAGAACAATTTTTGCAAACACAAGCCAACAATACTGAAAATCTTAGCGTCAGACATTCGAGAAAGAGAACTAGTCACGAAGTTTTAGCAAAACAAAATGATCATTCGCAAGAATCGATTAATCCAATAGCTAAAAGAACAAAGTTTGGGGCAACATCTTAACTAACATTTACGATCCAATATCCAAACAAATTAATTATTTTTTATAAAGTACACTCAGCACCACAATTTTCAGTTTCCCATAATACTATTTTCGTCACAGTGACGTTTGTATCAGCTAAAACATCAGGGCAAACTGTTGTTAATAAATAACGTGCTAAATTTTCAGCAGTAGGATTGCAATCTAAAACAAATTCTTTTGATTGAGTGATTTCTAAAGCTTTGGCAACGAGATCATCATTTTGCGCGCGAGTAAAACCATGGTCCCAATTTTTTTTGAGCCAACCTCCAATTCTTTCTTTTAACACGCTAAAGTCAATGACACGTCCTAAATGATCAAGTTGAGGTGCGCTAGCATGAATAATAACCGAATAATTGTGACCATGAAGATTTTTACATTCACCTTCGTGATCTAATAAACGATGTCCCATCACAAACGTGAGTCGTAACGTGCAATTTAAATTCATCTTAATACCTAAATTCTAAAAAGCAGCGTGGCATAAGGTAAACAATGCGCCTGGGAACAAACCTAACAGTAAAACAGCTAATCCTGCGACACTCACACCTAGTTGAACATCAGTTTTTACTGTAATCCGTGTATCATCCAGCGCATCATCAAAATACATGACTTTTACCACGCGAATATAATAATAAGCACCAATCACTGCAAAAACTAACGCAGCGGCTGCAAGCCAGACCCAACCTTGGTTTATAATTGCTTGCAAGACACCTAACTTGGCAAAAAAACCAACGGTCGGTGGGATGCCTGCCATTGAAAACATTAAAATCAACATCATGAATGCTAACCAAGGATTGCGTTGATTCAACCCTTGAAAATCTTCGATATTTTCAATTTCGACGCCTTTTTTGCTCAAAATAACAATGATACCAAAGGCGCCCATCGACATGATCGCATAACTGACGATATAAAACAAAGTTGCTGCATATCCTCTATTTGTCGCAGCAATTAATCCCAACAACATATAGCCCATATGAGCAATAGATGAATAAGCTAACATCCGCTTTATATTGACTTGAACAATCGCCACTAAGTTACCCAAAGCCATTGATAATAAAGCTGCAATCATCAAAAACTCCGACCATTCGACATGTAACCCAGGCGTAGCATAAACGAGTAACCGGATAGCTAATCCCAGTGCGGCAACTTTTGGCGCGGCACTAATAAATAAAGTCACGGAAGTCGGTGCGCCTTCGTATACATCGGGTACCCACATGTGAAAAGGGACAGCACCAAATTTAAATACAACACCAACAACAATAAAGACTAAGCCAAAAACCACAATGAAGTTTTCTTGCAGAATAACTTTGGAAAGCGTTGCTGATATTACATTAACATCTAAACTATTGGTTGCTCCATAAAGCATAGACATACCATAAAGTAATATCCCACTCGCTAGCGCACCTAAAACAAAAAATTTCATTGCAGCTTCCGAACAAGCACTTTGATCGCGTTGAATAGCAACCATCGCATATAACGGTAATGATAATAATTCTAGTCCAATATAAATGGTAATAAAGTTACTCGCAGAAGATAAAATCATCATTCCTAGAATAGAAAATAAGCCGAGAATATAATATTCACCACTTGGAATTTTACGTTCTGCAATGTAATACCGGGAAAATAAAAACACGATGAACGATGGAATCAAAATAAAAATTTTCAATATTACTGCAAAATGGTCTAAAGTGAAGGTATCACTAAACACATGGAATGGCGTATCTTCATATAAAAATAATACAGCGATAAATGAAATCACAATACCAATTTGAGTAATGTAATAAGTGACAACAGATCGCATTTTAATGGGCAAATATAAAGTTGCCAAAATCGTGGTACACGCTGTTAATAAAATCACTATTTCAGGGATCAAAGGCACTAAATTAAACGCAATCGAATTCATCTTTTAATGTCCTAACACAATATTTGCTGCCGAAACTTTATGAACCAAACTTAACTGTAATAAATGTCCTACAGAAGAATGGAACACATTTAAAAAGGGTAAGGGATACAAACCGATTAAAAATACAGGAACCACTAATAGACATAAAATAAAAATATCTAAGACACTGACATCGGTTAAAGTATTCACTTTTTCATGAACAACAGGACCATAGAATACGCGTTTAAACATCCACAGCGTATAAGATGCACCCAAGATTAAACTACTGGCTGCCAAAAACGCGACCCAAAAATGCGTTCTAAAACCAGATAAAATAACCATGAATTCACCCACAAATCCTGCAGTACCGGGTAAACCAACATTCGACATGCAAAAAACTAAATACATGGCAGTAAACACAGGCATTTTTGATGCCACACCACCGTAATCTTTAATCATGCGAGTATGAAGTTTGTCGTATAAAAACCCAACGCCTAAGAACATCGCACCACTACTGAAAGCATGCGATAACATTTGCACCATACCCCCTTCAAGGCTGATAAATGCATCACGATAATTATGGGTAATGGAAATGATTTGGTAAACCATAAAGGTTCCCAGCGTGGCAAAACCCATATGAGAAATAGACGAATACGCAATAAGCTTTTTCATATCGGTTTGAACAATCGCGACAAAACCAATATAAACAATTGCAATTAACGATAACACAATCATTAAAATATTTAAGTGTTGGCAGGCATCGGGTGTGATGGGTAAATTAAATCTTAAAAATCCATAAACCCCCATCTTCAACATTAATGCAGCTAAAATAACTGAGCCACCCGCTGGCGCTTCGGTATGAGCATCAGGCAACCAAGTGTGAACAGGCCACATCGGTACTTTCACCGCAAACGCGAGCAGGAATGCTAAAAACAACCACTTTTGTTCAGAAAGCGTTAAACTAACAGGATAAAATTTTAAAATATTAAAACTATCTGCTTTGTAATGTAAATAGATCAACGCGACTAACATCAGCGCTGATCCTAAAAATGTATAAAGGAAAAACTTAATCGACGCGTAAGAACGATTGGATCCACCCCAAACCCCGATACAAATATACATTGGAATTAAAATCGCTTCCCAGAAAACATAAAATAAAATAGCATCAAGCGAAACGAATATCCCAACCATAAATCCTTGCATAATTAAAAACGACGCAAGATATTGTGCAACACGTTTTTTAATACTTTTGATACTAGCAAGCACGACAACCAAGGTAGTATACGTTGCCAAAATCACAAACGGCATGGAAATTCCATCCACACCTAAATCATAATAAATCCCAAAATCTTTGATCCATGTTGCATGCTCGGTAAATTGCATGGCAGAAGTGTGATAATTAAAATCAAAGAACAAAGGCACACATAGCACGATAGAAGCTGTCGCAACAACAACTGCGATGATTTTTGCTGCTTCAGCGTTTTTGTCATCCCCAGTCATTAAAATAATTACACCACCAATAATTGGTAGCCAAATTAAGACACTTAATAATGGAAAACTATATAACATCTACTTAACCTTTTTCATTCTTTAATCACATCCTTAACATTCTACCCAGGTAGAAATTAAAGAAAGTGTTAGCCTGCTCCTAACATCACCCAGCACAGAAATACCAATAACCCAATCACCATGACAAAAGCATAGTGAAAGACATAACCCGATTGGACTCGACGAACCGCACTTGACAATTTTGCAATAAATCGCCCAGAACCATTCACAAAAAAGCCATCGATAAAAATTAAATCAGATATTTTATATAACACATTGCCTAATTTAGTTGTTCCTTTAACCAATACTTTATTATTGAATTCATCGAATCCATATTTATGTTTTAGAATAATATAAATAATACCCAGCTTGCTAACTAAACTTGCTGGTAATTTCGGTGCTTTAACATAAAACAACCACGTAATCACCACACCCGCAATAGCAAACCAAAATGGTAAAGTTGTAAAGGCATGTAATACCATATTCCAAGCGCCATGATAATGTGTTGCCATTTCACCTAACACATCATATTGGCTTGCGACATAAATAGCATTGCCTAATAAAGGATGCGGTGCGTATAGGATTTTATAAATCAACATAAACCCTAGGAAAATAGATGGAATAGCTAAACACACTAAGGGCAACCAAACAACCCAAGGTGATTCTTTTAAATGTTCACGAGTATGATCATCAAATTTTTCTTTACCATGGAAAGTCATAAAGAATGCTCTAAAGGTGTAACAAGCAGTCACAAAAGAACCGAGCAACACACAAATATAAGCAAAACCGGAACCAAAAATATGTGATTCACCAACTGCTTCAATAATCGCATCTTTAGAATAAAAACCTGAAAAAGGTGGAATTGCAGCAAGCGCTAACCCACCAATTAAAAAGGTAATATAAGTAATAGGCATATATTTATATAATCCGCCCATCTTCCGCATATCTTGTTCATGATGCATGCCGATAATAACGGAACCTGCCGCTAAGAATAACAAGGCTTTAAAACAAGCATGCATGGCAAGATGGAAAATACCCGCTGAAAAAGCAGAAGCACCGAGTGCTGCCATCATATAACCTAATTGCGATAAAGTAGAATAAGCAATCACGCGTTTAATATCGAATTGCACTATCCCTAAAATACCCAAGAACAATGCTCCAGCAGCCCCTAATATAAGCACCACACTCAGAGCAACTGGTGACAATTCAAACATGGGTGATAATCTTGCAACCATATAAATACCGGCTGTCACCATAGTTGCAGCATGAATTAATGCTGAAATGGGTGTTGGACCTTCCATTGATTCAGGTAACCAAACATGTAACGGAATTTGCGCAGATTTACCCATTGCGCCAATAAATAATAAAATACAAATTACCGTAATAGCATGCCAATGCAATCCCGGAATAATGGTAATGGTTTCTCCTCTAGCAGCAAGCGCATTTGCTGAACTAAAAACAGTGTGATAATCCAATGTGCCAAAATAAGTTAATATTGCACCGAGACCAAGAATAAAACCAAAATCGCCCACACGGTTGGCTAAAAAGGCTTTTAAACTTCCATCAACCGCTGAAGGTTTGGTAAACCAAAATCCGATAAGTAAATAAGAAACTAAACCAACACCTTCCCAACCAAAAAATAAAACTAGAAAATTATTGCCTAAAATTAAACATAACATGAAAAAGGTAAACGCTGAGATATAACTAAAAAAGCGTTGATAACCCGGATCATCTTCCATGTAGCCAATACTATAAATATGGACTAATAAAGAAACAAACGTGACGACTAATAACATTAACGATGAAAGTTGATCAACTAAGATACCAATAGGAAACGAAAAGCTACCACTATCTACCCAACTATATACCGTCCACGATTGTGCCCCAATTTGATCAATAAAAATTAACTTGGCCACATATAACGATAAAATAAAAGAAACCCATAATCCGGCAATCGTTACCCGATGAGAAGCAACTCGTCCAATTTTATGCCCTAAAATACCAGCGACTAAACTCGTACCCGCAGGGACTAAGACGATTAAAGCAATAATTGAGTGTAAATTTTCTAACACGTTCTATCCCTTTAATTGATTTAATTGTTCAACATCAATCGTTCCACGGTTGCGGAAAATTAACATTAAAATAGCAAGCCCAATAGCAGCCTCTGCTGCCGCCACAGTTAATATAAAGAAAACAAAAACATCGCCTGCGATATTATTGAGGAAATGTGAAAATGCAATAAAATTCATATTTACTGCTAATAGATTTAATTCGATACACATTAATAATGTGATCACATTTTTTCTGTTTATCGCGATGCCAGCCAAACTGATTGCAAATACGATGGCGCCAACAATTAAATAATAAGATAATGGAATCATTGTTCTCCCTCATCATCTTTGTTGCCTGACTTTTTCGAGCTAGGCATTTTGATAATTCTAATTCGATCGCTTTTACGAACACTAATTTGTTGAGATGCAACTTGTGCTTTAGATGTTTGACGTCGACCACGAAATGCCAAACTAATTGCAGATATCATTGCTACTAATAACAGCACGCCAGCTAATTCGAGTGGTAATAAATATTCGGTATATAACACGCTACCGATAGCATAGACATTACTATATTGGACACCAATTTTACTGGGTACAATTGGAGCCTGTGCGTAATGGAAATGACTGGGTGCGACGACCCAAATCATCATGCCAACTAAAATGGCAACGACAATTAAACCCAGCGGTAAATATCTAACAAAGCCTTGTTGTTCAGGCACAATATCGATATCGAGCATCATGACCACAAATAAGAAAAGTGTCATCACCGCACCAACATAAACCAAGACTAAAATTAAACCTAAAAATTCAGCTTGTAATAAAATCCATAACACAGCAGTGCAAACAAAACATAAGACTAGAAATAAAACACCACGCACTGGATTACGAGATAATACAACCATAAGACTTGCTAACACTAAAGTAATAGCAAAAACAAAAAAAACAATATGTTGAATTATTACACCCCAATCCATTTATCGATACTCCGCATCATAAGCGCGATCGGCTGCAATTTGTTCTTCATATTTATCGCCTATCGCTAGTAATTTTTGTTTAGTCATAATATTTTCACCGCGTTCTTCAAAATGGTACAACGAGTGACTGGTTTCAACGATAGAATCAACAGGACAAGATTCTTCACAAAAACCGCAAAAAATACATTTAAATAAATCAATGTCATAACGTGTTGTTCGTCTTGAACCATCTTCACGTGGTTCTGCTTCAATAGTAATAGCAAGTGCTGGGCAAACTGCTTCACATAACTTACAGGCGATACAACGTTCTTCGCCATTTGGATATCGTCTTAACGCATGCAACCCGCGAAAACGATTTGAATACGGTGTTTTTTCTTCTGGAAATTGAATCGTAATTTTTTTCTTGAAAAAATATTTACCTGTTAAGCGTAAACCTTTTAACAGCTCCCACAATAAAAAACTTTTTACTAGATTTTTAATCCATCTCATCACATCTGCCTTTTAGCTAAACCAGGGTGCTAAATGAAGCTCTACCGCAAAACCAACAACCACTAACCAAACAATGGTTACCGGAATCAATACTTTCCAACCTAAACGCATGATTTGATCATAACGATAGCGTGGAAAAGTTGCTCGCAGCCACAAATAAACGAATAAAAAGAAACATACTTTAATTAATAACCAAACTATACCTGGTACCCAAGCAAACATGGGACCCAGTACTGGGATACCTTGAAAAGGTGATAACCAACCGCCTAAGAAGAAAATCGTAATTAATGTAGAGACTAAAATCATATTTGCATATTCGGCAAGGAAGAATATAGCAAATGCCATCCCGGAATATTCAACATGAAAGCCTGCAACAATTTCTGATTCACCTTCTGCAACGTCAAAAGGCGCGCGGTTTGTTTCAGCAACACCAGAAATCCAATAAACTAAAAATAATGGAAAAAGGGGAATAAAATACCAATGCCAAATGCCACCACCTTGATGTAAGACAATTTGCGATAAATTCATATTACCCGCTGACATTAACACGCCAATTAAAGCAAAGCCCATCGCAATTTCGTAAGAAATCGTTTGTGCTGCTGCTCGCAACGCACCTAATAAAGCGTAACGTGAATTGGATGCCCAACCTGCAATTAGCACGCCATAAATACCAATTGACGAAATAGCAAAAACATATAATACACCTGCATTAATATTGGCAAGAACTAAACGTTCTTGGAAAGGAATAACAGCCCACACAGCAAGTGCAGGTGCAATACTCAACATCGGTGCAACCACAAATAGATATTTATTTGACTTTGTGGGTATCATAATTTCTTTGAAAAGTAATTTTGCCGCATCTGCTATAGGTTGTAATAAACCATAAGGGCCAACGCGGTTTGGTCCGATACGTGATTGAATATAACCAATCACTTTACGTTCAAAATAAGTTAAATATGCGACACATAGTAATAAAGGTACTACTATAATAATAATTTTTATAACAATCCAAATTAAGGTTAAAATCCCATCCCACATTGTATTAATCGCCTATCTTTTTAATCTCGATTGAGCCAAATGAATCCCCTAGTTTTGCAGTTTGCGAAAATCCAGCTGGAACATAAACGCAATTATCAGGAATTCTATTATCTACAATCAGCGGTAACTCAATTGCCACATTATTTTGCACAGCAATTGCCTTTTTATCGTCTTCTAAGTTTAACGTTTTAATCATCGTTTCATTGATTCGAATTTCAGCACATTCACTGGCTTTTGATTCTTGTAATGGTTTAGAGCGTCTGACAAGATTATCCGCGCGATACATCGGCCATTCAGTAATACGCTGGAATTTTGATTTATCAACTGTTGGGAATGATGTAATTTGATATGGCGATGTTTGTAAGTTTGCTTTATCTAATAAATCGCGTAATTCATCACGAACTTCTTCACTTGAAATATAATCGCAACCTGAAACATCTAATAAATTACCCAAAACACGCAATACTTTCCAACCTGGTCTTGATTCGCCAAAAGAAGACACACCACCAGTAAAGTGCTGCCAATTACCCATCGCATTAACAAATGTGCCTGATGTTTCTGAAAAAGGCGCGATAGGTAATATCACATCCGCATGAGCATTTAAAACGCCTCCGTTAAAAGGCGAAATAGAAACAACAAAATCAGCTTGCGTTAATGCGCTGGTGATAGTTTGCGGGCTTGCGCAATCTAATTCAGGTTCTAAATTAAATAACACATAAGCCTTTAATTGATTGCTAAACATTTCACGACAATTAAGACCGGGGGTTGTGACACTTTGTCCCGCTGCTTGACGGTGTGGAACAGCTCCCGCTAACCACGCACCTGCCCCATTTGCACCATTAGTTAACATACCACAACGACTACTAGTTAATGCTGCGATATGTTCTGCCAATGCTTGAATGACACATGCCTCGGGATGGTGTTGTGCGATAGCACCAATAACTAAACTGGTATTCGATTTGGATTTTAAAATTTCGGCTATATTTAAATGTTTTTTAGATGGCTCAATATTACTGATAAGTTTGAGAATATCTGCCACATTTTGATTTGAAGTTTGATCACTAATAAGCGCTTTTAATATGGCCGCTAACTCAAATACGATTTGATTTGGCGCAACAATAATTGCTTCGTGTTGATCAAAATTAAAATCATAATTTATTGGATTGACGGACATCACCAACGCATCATTATTGATAACTGCTTTTCTAAGACGCAGACAAGCAATAGGTTGTTCACGTTGAATATCACTACCAACAAGTAATACCGCTTCACTGTCTTCTAATTCAGCAAGAGTAAAACTTGAAGTGGGGCATAAAGGTAAATTATCATTATTTCGAAAATCAACTCGTCGAATACGGTGATCGATATTATGACAACCATATTCTCTCATCACTTTTTGCAATAAATAATGTTCTTCGAGTGTGGCATTAGGTGAAATGATTGCGCCAACTTGGTTGGGCGAATGATGCGCTTTCACTTTATTTAATTTTTCTGCAACAAAATTTAACGCTTCACTCCAATCACATTCACCCCATTTTCCTTCACGTTTTATCATAGGTTTTGCTACGCGATCGTCACTCATTAAACCTTCGTAACTGAATCGATCACGATCGGATAACCAAACTTCATTCAAGTCTTCATTTTCACGAGGAACAACTCGTAAAACCTCATTACGTCTAATGTGTAAATTGATATTTGAACCGATACAATCGTGAGGAGCAATTGACTGATGTTGAGTTAATTCCCAGGCCCGGGCTTGAAAACGAAAAGGTTTTGATGTTAAAGCGCCCACAGGACAAACATCTATAATATTTCCTGACATTTCGGAAGTTAAACTTTTTTCGATATAGGTGCCAATTTTTGATTCTTCACCACGACCTGTAACACCCATCTCACGAATACCGGCGATTTCTTCGCCAAAACGAACACAACGCGTGCAATGAATGCAACGAGTCATGTCAGTTGCAATAAGTGAACCTAGGTTTTCATCTTCAACGGCACGTTTCCCTTCGTTATAACGAGAAACACCTTTACCATATCCCATTGCAATATCTTGCAACTCGCATTGACCACCTTGATCGCATATCGGACAATCTAAAGGATGGTTAATGAGTAAAAATTCCATTACTGCTTTTTGTGCTTCAATAGCCGTATCTGTTTGTGTAAAAATTTTCATCCCGGAAGTAACAGGTGTTGCGCAAGCGGGTAAAGCTTTTGGTGCTCTTTCGACTTCCACTAAACACATGCGGCAGTTAGCCGCAATAGATAATTTTTTATGATAACAAAAACGCGGAATATGAATGCCATGTTTATCGGCGGCTTCAATTATCATCGTCCCTTCTGGTACTTGGATTTTTTTTCCATCAATTTCAATATCGATCATCTTTATTACTCTGCGTGTGCTTCTCTTTTAGTGGTATTAACTTGATTATCTGTTTTACCACATGTTTCTGGTAAACATTGTTTATTCACAATGTGATATTCAAATTCATCCCAAAAATGTTTTAACATACCGCCAACAGGCCAAGCTGCAGCCTCACCGTGCGCGCAAATAGTACGCCCTTCAATATTTTTGGCAACTGAACGTAATTTTTCTAAATCAC
>CAYGUK010000064.1:0-22152 GCA_964352985.1 uncultured Legionellales bacterium | reverse complement strand
AATTCTTACAAGATACCTTCATCAATGCGATTAAATCACAAATATCATTAATTCCATATCAACGTTCACGATACATTAAAAGATACGTATTAATACTATGTTGCATATTTTAAGCGATTGCATTATCCTTTATTGCATTATTAATTATTCATTACGGTATATTATAAATGCAGTACAAAATAGCTATAATTGGATTTGGTGCCGGTGGTTTGGCAAGTTTAGTTAGCCTTTATAATCATTGTAACTTACCGCTGCAGATTGATATTTTCCAAACTCAAAATTTATTTGCCACCGGACATGCCTATCAACATGATGATAACCATATTTTATTAAACCGCCATCATAAAGATATGAGTATTGATGCGGATGACCCCAATTCATTTACAACATGGCTCTCACGTTATCATCCAACTTTATTGCTACAAAACCATGGATTTGTTTCACGCAAAATATTTGGCGAATACATGCAATTTAAGTTTAATCAAATTATTCTTAGTCAAAAATTTACGATACGTTGCATAAATCTAGAAATTAAAGATTTATACCAAGATAAAGAAAGTTATAATTTAATTGCGACTAATCATCAACAATTTCATTGTTATCAAAGTGTGATTCTTGCGGTGGGTCATCCTCAACAAATTAATCATTATCGTTTAACAAGTCAAAATTATATTCATACCCCCTATCCGACAAAGAATCTAAAAAACATTCCAACCAATGCAACCATTGGCATTATCGGAACCGGACTATCGGCCGTTGATGCCGCTTTAGCATTAAAAGAAAATCACCATACAGGGAAGATTAATCTTTTTAACCGCAATGGTTTATATTTAAAACCCCTGGCTACGACAAATTTTAAACAAAACAATTATTTTAACGAAGAAAAAATTTTAGCAAACATTGCTCGACATAAAAACAAATTACGATATTTGCTGGCACTTTTTAATCTTGAATTAAAAGCTCAATATTCAACTAACATCTACGAAGTGTTCATTAATCATAATCAAAGTAATCAAGACAATTTGCAATGGCAAAATTTAATGTATCAATCTGGAAAGTTATTTGAAAAATGTTGGCATTTATTAAATACAAATGAACAAAATTATTTTTATCATCATCTACATAAATATTGGCAAGCCAAAAGAGTTTCTATGGCTTCACCGAATTATGCGAAATTAAATGTATTAGAAAAGCAAAATGAAATACAATTTCATCACGGTCTAATACATATTAAACAATACACTAAAGATTTCGATTTTTATTGTCAAAGCAAAAAGATTAAAACAGATTTTGCTATTAATGCAACCGGTGCACCAAGAGATGTGTCCTCTATCCCGCTGGTAAGTAACTTAGTTAAAAATCGTTATACCACTTATCACCGTCATGGTGGCATAGATGTTAATTACGATACAGGCGAACTAAAAAATGATATCACTTGTCAGCAAAATTTATTTGCTATTGGGCATATAGCTTGTGGGGTATATTTATTTACAAGCTCGATGAGCCACATTTTAGATAAAGCGCACAAAATTTCACACATTTTATTAAATCAACTATTATCTCTAAAGGAAGCAGCATGACTACAATATTAATGACATCCCTAAAAATGTTGAAAAGTATTCCTCTTGATGGTTTAAAAACTATTATTGATAAACCTACGTTATTATTTACTGAGAGTGATCCTGAATTTAAAAAAGTATTAATAGAGAATAATCTTTTTTTAGAAATTAAAATGTATGAAAATTATTTTTCCAATAATCAAGTAATACAAGACATTTACCAATTACACGAAAAATATCATTTCAATAATATTATTACCTTATCTGAGGGTGATATTTTACGTGTCGCTGAAATTCGAGAAATATTAGATATCCCCGGTCAACGATATCACGAAGCAATATTATTTCGCGATAAAATTGCGATGAAAAAACTTGCAGCAAGTTTTGGTGTATCTGTTGCCCTCCCCTGTAAATTATCAGAGTTTGACCCACAGCAGGCAAGTTATCCCGTTATTGTTAAACCACAAGCCGGTCGTGGTTCATTTCAAACTTATAAAGTTGATTCAATTGAAGGATTTCAAACAATCGATATTGAAAATCCTTATGATTATATTGTTGAACCTTTTATAGAGGGTGAAATTTATCATATTGATGGCCTTTATCTAAAAGGGATGTCATCGTTAATTAGTCCCGCGAAATATGTGTCAAATTGCTTAAACTTTGTGAATGGCACAACTTTAGGTTCGTATACATTAACAGAACAACATCCTTATTATAAAAAACTAAAAGATTTTGCCTGTTATTTACTAAATAGTGTTTATCCCATGCCAGATTATTCGTTATTTCATATCGAAGTTTTTGTCACAAAAAATGGCACACTAACGTTATGTGAAATTGCTTGTCGAATTGGTGGTAATGATTTACTAAAAGAAATTGAAATTGCCTATGGCATTAATGTTGTCTTAGCTTATTTAGATTACTGTTATCATCATCAATCTTCGTTTAATATCACAGATCATCCCAGTAAATGTGGTGGACGTTTTCTAATTCCACCCAAAAAAGGGCAACTTCTTAAATCATTTGACGCACCAAACTTCCAAGAAATTGTGAGTTATTCATCAAACGCCCAAATAAATAAACCTTATGAAAACATGATGATGTCAAATGCTGAAATCGTTAAAATAGTATTGCAAGCTCAAGATGAATGCCTTATGGTATCATTATTCGATAAACTTCATCTATGGCAACAAAGCAACATTCTATGGGGCAATGATTGAAATGTTTTCCCAAGCAATCAATGTGTTTAGTTATAAAAGCTATCGAAATTTTTGGGTGTCAAACTTAGCCAGCAACAGTGCTATTTGGATGCAAAATATGGCCTGTGCCATTATTATTACTCAACTTTCGACTTCACCTTTTACCAATGCACTGGTGCAAGTTGCTGCGACATTACCCTTATTTTTATTTGGCCTATTTGCGGGTATCGCGGGTGATCATTTTAATAAATATAAAGTATTAACTTTAGCGCAACTGGGTTTATCATTTATTTCTTTATTACTGTGTCTTTTAACCTTTCGTGGCTTGTTAAATCCATGGATATTTATTTTAATGACATTCCTATTTTCTACGGCCACCACCTTTAGAATGCCTTCCGCACAAGCAGGAATCGCAGCGACGGTGCCTGAAAATAAAATTCGACTTGCTGCTATTATGAATAATTTAAGTTTTAATATTTGCCGCACACTAGGGCCTGCTATCGCAGGTTTGTTATTATTGTTTTTACCTGTCTATGGGATATTTTTGTTATCCTCTATATTATTAGGCATAGTCGCAATTAACTTTTTTCGACAATCAAAAAAAGTCATCATTCCAGTAGTTGAAAAAATAGCCTATAAAAAATGTATTAAACAAATAACCGCTGACCCACTTTTTCGTGATTGTGGAATTGATGCATTTTTAATTTTTTTTAGTGGTAGTTTAATATGGGCACTGATGCCCTATTTAGCCAAATATGAATTACATCAAAATGCGGGTGGACAAGGTTTATTGATGGCTATCATCGGTTGTGGTGCTTTATTAACAGTTGTCGTATTACCGCCATTGGTTGCAACGATAACTCGACAAAGCTTACTAAAAATCTGTTATACATTATGTTTAATTGCGTTTGTTTTAATACTATTAGCAAGCCATCATAGTCATGTTATCGTTGCAATCGCACTTGCATTATTTGGCTTAGGTTGGAGCTTAAGCGTTGCTTCAATAAATGGATTAATTCAATCACATTTTACGAAATCAATTGCAACTCGAGCAATCGCCCTCTATCTCATGATTATGTATTTTTCACAATTCACCGGCAGTTTATGGGCAGGCTTTCTTAGTAATATTTTCTCAGTAAATACTGCCATGTATTCGTCAATCATATTATTAGTCATTGGATTCATCCGAAAATTGAAAGGCGTTAAAATTTAAAACTCATTCAACTTAGCATTATTTTTTATTCGAAAAGACACATAGTTTTTCTAATATAATTAAAAGTCATGTCGCCATTGACAGAGGATAATCGCCCTGATTTAGCAAGGGATCTTTGCAGGTATCCAGTAAAGCATTTATCAATATTTAAGTCAGCCAATCACTAAGCGAGTTCATCTTAGTTTTGAGGAATATTAAATCATATATAATAGAGTCTCTTTACTAGACAGAACTTATTGGTTTAAATAGGTTTATTATAGAAACCTTGCTAAGTTATTGACTGTAGACTGTTTAGTGTTTCGAACCGATTCAATTAAATGAGCTATAATATAACATATTACACAGCCTTGAAGGCGCGAACATATGCAATTAATGCCTGGATATAAAATAAAACATATTCTAGTTTTGTTAGTTTTGATTTTATCCTGTGGATTTTACAATAAAACGGCCCATGCTGAAAATGTATTAAATCAACAAATAAAGTATTTCGGGAAATTAGAAGTCGGATTAAAAATAGAGAGAATTGAAAATATTGATGTAAATCATCAACAGTATGAACCCTATCTTTTAACGATTAATGATCCAAGCAAAGCAGCTTCAGCAAAGATAACGTTTAATACTGATGAATGTCAAACAAACAATGAAGTATTAATATATTTCCACTACGACCAAAGTACAGGTTGGTTAACAATTGACAATCAAGATCCTTTAACAATATCTATTGATTCAAACGGATCGAGTAACCCCTGTTTACAAAAAGGGGATCATAAATTAAAAATCATAGGAAATGCAGGCACAGGCTATCAAATATTAGATGACAGCCTTCTGCAAACAAACCCTACAAGTACCCATCCAGTCACTCCAATACAGTAATATTGTTTAATATAATATACTTGTGAATATGCTAATATTATGAATCTACTTTAAACTTGATTTAAGATTACTTATCTTCTTCTAAAGTAAGATAATTCGATGCTTCGACTATTACACAATTCTTTTTTCAGATCACTATAACCAACTATCCAATCATCGCTTAATAAATTTATTTTCTCTTCATTGAGTTTTTATTTTTAATATCAGGCAATAATTCATCTATAAATTTAATAATGTCATTATAATTATTTTCAAAAAATACTCGCGTTTTATTTGAAACCAGAAATTTGAATTCGGGCATTTTAGTCGTTGAGTTAGACCTTTTTTCTTTGAATAATGGCAATATAAGTTTTATATAATCTTCAAACTCAAATAAAACTTTTGGGTTAGTAAGTGGATCATAAACATAGTATTTTCTTTCTTTTCCTTGCTTACTGCTATCATGCAAATATAAAACAAAGTGATCTTTCTTAGAATTAGACACCAATGATATTTTCCATGTAGTTTGTTTAAATAAGTCAAAAAGCTTTATTGCCGCATAACAAGCTCTATTAGCACAGTTTCCAACAGCATACTCATTCATTTTAGCTGCAAACACTGTAAAAGTAAGCGGGTAAAGAACTACGTACTACCAAAGCCGTAAAGAAAGCCACATACTTGAAACCTCATGAAATAAATAACGACGATGAGGTAATCATGTCAACAGAGCATCAATCAGACATTGAACGAGAACAATACTAGCAACAACATATTGAGCAATATAAAGCGAGTAAACAATCAAAAGTTAAATATTGCAAAGAAAACAACTTAATTTATCATCGCTTTTTATATTGGGTGACTAAGTTTTCTGAACAGGATGTCACAACTATAGAAGCAAATAAGTTACTGTTTTGGTGTTGATATCTCTCGGCGCTCACTGGCCAGCTGGATGATAGATAGCCATCATCCACTGCAACCCATGTTGAATTTATTTAAAGATGCATTTTTAAGCTATGATATTGGTGCGTTAGACGCAACAACGTTACAAGTCCTGAATGAGCCTGGGCGGCCACCAACAACAAAATCTTATGCTTATTGTTTTAGAGGTGGACCACCAGATAAAAAAGTTGTTATTTATGAATATAAAGCAGTTAATCATAAATCATTTTGAGCGATTGGTTTGCTGATTTTAAAGGTATTCTACATAGCGACGCTGATCCATTTTTTAATGATTTGACTGCCAGCGCTGATATTAATTTAAGTTATTGTAATGCGCATAGCAGACGAAAGTTCGAGCCTATTGCCAAAGCAGTTAAAACAGATAATATTGCCCATCATGCTATGCGTGTTTATCGGCAGCTTTATAAAATTGAGCGCTATGCTAAAAACAATCATTTGACTTCTGACGAAAGATATCAATTACGACTAGAAAAAGCAAAGCCCATTCTTGATGAATTTAAACTGTGGCTTGATAAGGTTTATCCAACATTACTACCAAAATCACCATTAGGTAAAGCAGTTGCTTATACTATTAAACATTGGGATGGTCTTATTCGTTACCTTGATGATGTCAGGCTAGAGTTCGATAACAACCTCACCGAACAAGTAATCAAAATGTTTGTTATCATTCGAAAAAACTTCTTATTTGCTAATTCTATTGCAGGTGCAAAGGCGTTATGTGCCCATATGAGTATTTTGCGAACTGCTATTACCAATGGCCTTGAGCCTTATCAGTATCTAAAAACATTATTTGATGAAATTCCAAAGTGCAAAACAGTCGAAGATTATGAGTCTCTTTTACCTTGGAATGTTCAGTTGAATGATCGGTTAAATGTAGCTGCTTAACCGACACTGTTCTTTATACCCTGCGGGCACAGGCCAATTTGATCGCTTACGATTTAACAAACTCTTCAGGTATTTTACTTTCTTGTGAATCTGAAACATCTTCATCTGAGGAAAGCGTTTTAATTTGAGATGATAATTGCACACCAATATTACGTAAGATTTTAGAAATATTGATACATTGCTGAATATGATGAATAAAAAATATTGTTTCCATAAAAATTTCAAGCTTTTACTGTTATTACAATAAAAGCTTGACTTTGTTAAGATACAATTAGTTAACTTTACAGTTCTGGCTGTTATTTATGAGGCGAGTCTTTAACAGATTTCTCACGGTTCGATGGTGGAACCTTTTTTCCAACAATGGATTGCTCAGGCTTCTTTTCATCTTTCTTTAACGGCTCATCATCATTACATGTCTTTTTTACATGAACTTCAGGTTTTTGAGTATTCATATCATTTCTCGCTATGTTAGAAAGTTTAGGTTAAGTAGGTTTACACTAGTCAGATAATCTTATGTATTCATCATATTCCATTGTTCGCTATACAGCATCAATTAATACAACTTAAACATTTTATTAATTATTTTGAAAAAATTGTATAATTATATATTATGCTCGCCATTTTTTTAGCTTTAATTAGTTCAATGACAAACGGTATTTAATTTACATCAGTAATATAAATCCCTTTGGTACGACCTGTAGATAGAAACGTCCATCCCTCGCCTCCACGAGGGTAAGCTTTCGCCTCAAATCTGAACGTTCTTTGTTAATTTTAACTGCGTTTGGCAAGTAGTTACTAACAAATTGATTTATAGCGAAGTTAGTTTACGACCTTTAATTAGATGGTAGGCTAAAGTCACAATAAACAGGATTAAAAAAACATAAAATAAGATTTCTGCAATACCAGCAGCAGCTGCTGCTAGGCCAGTAAATCCAAGTATGCCAGCTATAAGTGCAAAAATAAAAAACAATATAGCCCAGTACAACATGACGTTCTCCTTATTAAGATAGATTCAAAATTAAAAAACAGAAAATAAAAATCAATAACCTTTAGTTACTCGATGCTATAATTCTATTCAAACTCTGCTTAGTTAAATTTATACATAACAGCATTCCGCTGATACCTAGAGCCTGTAAAAGAATTTGTGTAACTGCCGGTTTATTACACAGGCATTCAATCTTCAAATTCTATAGAAAATCTGTTCATTGCAGCTCTCCAATCACGCAAAGACATGGTCCATTTTTTAGAGGCGTTTTGGATTGCTAAGTATACTAGCTTTAACGCAGATTGATCGCTAGGAAAAATTTTGCGGTTGTTAATCGATTTTCGAATGACACTGTTTAACGATTCAATAGCGTTTGTCGTATAAATAATTTTTCGTATTTCTTCAGGATATGAAAATAATGTAATAATATTTGGCCAATGTTTATTCCAGGAACGACTAATGGCAGGGTATTTTCCATCCCATTTTTCACCGAAAGAATACAGTGCCATCTCAGCTTGCTCTACCCTTACACAACATCGGGACTAGGTGCTCTCCAATTTTCTGACGTAATTAAGCGCCATTCTATATCCTTCTGATGCCTCATGATGAATTTCCGACTTCATATTCTGATCTTGCGCGGCCATTTCATTTCTACAGTCTAGAAGAAAACCCTCTAAAAACTTTGTTTTTTCATCTATAGTAATATCCATATCATATATTTTCTCTGCTTCCCTTCTCATATCTAACATATAGTACTCCCTAGAACTCATCATAATATTAGTAAACGCTCGCCATTAATGATGATACTACCTAAAGCAGGCTCAGTAACATTGAGATCAGAACGACGCATTATTCGTTTACGTAGTTATCAATGTTATTATTAAAAAACCAATGCCTCCGATTAAAATAAACGATAATCCAATCATTAACGCTACTCGATGTTGGTTTGCTAGCATATAGACATTCAACAAAAGTAAACATAAAGTTTAACCTGAAAATTTATATATTTATTCCTATTCCACCAAATTTCACTATCTGCATTGTAAGTCTCTATTCATCGAAATTCATAGTTATGTTATATTAAGCTGTCCTATTCGCACCTCTAGCTCTACAAGCGTCAACCTCAATTTTTCTGAATTCACAGACAAACGCTTTTTCACGATTTTTCGCATGGTGCGTAAAGTCAGAAGCTCCCTGTCTATATGTGCAAGTTTACTAAACTCCCTGCAGCTAAAATTATGTTTTACAATCTTCATGTTCATTCCCTGAATTAATTATCTACTCAAGATTCCCATTCATTAAATGCTCACACTATTCAAGATAAGTAAACATAAACAACATGTTAAGTACCATTTATTCAAACTTTTAATAAAATTGAGAAGCTAGTTTACAGTTGTCGAGCAATATATAATTTGCAATTTAAACTTGTTTTTATTTCTCCAGTAAATTAAATCTCTGAAGCATTAGTTTTCTAACATGATCTTCAATATTTATATCTTTGTTTTCCTTATTTATCGAATGACGTTCAACGTTGACGAAATAAATCATTTTTTTTAGTGTTGAGCCTCGAAGAGATTGTGTTTCAGCGTCGATTTGACTAGTATCCATGTTTTTCATTTAAAGATCCATATTGTATGTTTATCAATTAAGATAGTAATTCTTAACAATACTTAATTTGGCTTTTATATTTTCGTTTTGTATTTGTTTAATGCTATTTAATTAATAGTTATATTTTTAGTGAATAGTTTAATAACTCATCCAACCCTAATCTTCAGCTTTGGGTTTTAGTATGTTACTGAAATACCTCCTAATCCTTTCAAAGAAACTTATATTTTTTTCTTTTTTAACTTCATCAATTTTCATTCTATCCGTGCCAATCACGTTATTTAATTCTTTATTATCTGATGACTCAACTTTATTCATGATACTCATGACTATTTCCTTTTTAATTAATACCTCATTGTGTGCGTTGCATATTAGCAGAACATTAACCTTGTTTAGTTTATTAATAGCCCCTTTTCTAAATTGACCCCAAGCTATTTTTTTTAAAATAATAGCTTGGTTATATTGAGTTAATGTTGCGTTAACAACTCAATTATTTATGTGGTGTGTCTTTAAGAGGCTTTGTAGGTGTGGATGTAGGAATCTTTTCTACATTTTGGGCAGTTCCACTCTTCTTTTCATCTTTCTTTAATGCCTCTTTTTCATTGTGGGTTTTTTTTGCAGTATCTTCATGCTTTTGAGTATTCATATCATTTCTCTATATATTAAGTAAGTTTAGTCTAGGTAAGGATTACATTAGACTGATGAGCTCATTTCATTATCATGCGCCTTTGCTTGCAATAAAGATAATGAATTCGTAGTAATAATGGAAATTCATGAATTATTATCACTTAAATGTAGAAAGACACTGGTGTCCGCAAATTCGCGATCATTCTTGCTATCAGGCATAAAGCGTTATCGCTCATCTTTTTCCGGCATTTCTTTTGTAGGGCGAATACCTTCACCGTATGCGTAGGCTTCACTGTGAAAAAATTCAAATTGCAATCGGCTAATCATTTCATTAATGGATACATTTGCGATTTTTAAATGCTCATCAAATGCCTCTGCCAAAAAATGTTTTGTCAACTCTCGCAATTCACGTACGTTATCGACAATACTCGTTAAATTACGTGATTTGGGTACCGATTCTAGTAAGGTTGGCGTTTGCAGTGAATAATACACCGGTTTAGGATCTTCAAATGAAAAATAACTGGGACACATTATTGTTGGCGCATATTCCTGTAGACCATAGTCATTTAGGTAAACACGTTGCAAATCTTCTATAGGACCTGCTCCGTCATCGGCAATTGCGCGTGCGCTTGCGATTCAATTCAACAGAGTGATTTATTAAATTGGTTCAAGCATTGCGAATATTTTTAGATCAATACTTTTGAAAACCGCTATAAGATTACTTATCTTCTTCTAAAGTAAGATAATTCGATGCTTCGACTATTACACAATTCTTTTTTCAGATCACTATAACCAACTATCCAATCATCGCTTAATAAATTTATTTTCTCTTCATTGAGTTTTTATTTTTAATATCAGGCAATAATTCATCTATAAATTTAATAATGTCATTATAATTATTTTCAAAAAATACTCGCGTTTTATTTGAAACCAGAAATTTGAATTCGGGCATTTTAGTCGTTGAGTTAGACCTTTTTTCTTTGAATAATGGCAATATAAGTTTTATATAATCTTCAAACTCAAATAAAACTTTTGGGTTAGTAAGTGGATCATAAACATAGTATTTTCTTTCTTTTCCTTGCTTACTGCTATCATGCAAATATAAAACAAAGTGATCTTTCTTAGAATTAGACACCAATGATATTTTCCATGTAGTTTGTTTAAATAAGTCAAAAAGCTTTATTGCCGCATAACAAGCTCTATTAGCACAGTTTCCAACAGCATACTCATTCATTTTAGCTGCAAACACTGTAAAATAAATAGCATTAAATTGGCTTTTATCAAGCATCATATTCTTAAATACGCTAGCCCAATAGCTACCAGGCAATGCAAGAAATAATTCTTCGCCATCTGATTTTGTACCTGCCATAAATGATAGCAGTTTAGACCCAATAATTTTATCAAGCCTTACCTAATATTTTATCACTTTCATGATACTCATCAAAAGCATAGGGTGATATTAAAGATTCAGTGCATGTAGGCCTATTTTTAAATAAATTAGGCATGATGTAATTTAAATCCACTTCTTTATCTGTTCGAACAATCATTTTTATAAATGCTTTTAAAATCAATAATGCCCCTTTTATTATTTCTAGGGGAAAATAGTGTTCCTTCATACTGTTTTTTATCATCTTCTTCCTTGTTTTTATTTACCTCGGTAAGTGTTTGTTCTGAGGAAAAACTCATGTTTTTTTCAGCTTATTGTTTTCAATATATATTTTGTGTTAATAAAATTTATTATTATCCTAGCTAAATAGGCAATTATATTTAAATAAAAAATACAGAACTTATTTTTTATTCTATAACTTTGTATGGGAAGCAATTTATCAATTAAAATAGTAAATTAATACTGTGAAAAATAGCAGCAACAGCAGAGCGAATCGCATTTGAAATAAAACAGGGTATATTAATTCAATAGAAGCTATTGGATATAACCAGATTGTTTTGAATAGCGCTCTTACTAAACCGACTCACACACCAATCGGCATTTTATGTTTGAGCTATCGATGACATCTTAGTCGTGAACTACTCTCTATCCTAGTGATCAACTTATTATTATGCGAATGTGGCGCATATACCTCAAAAATTATTAATCGTATTCTAGATAGTTGTGGATTTGTTTCATTTTCATACGGGTAAATCGTTCTGCCATAAGCTCTAGCATCCCCATAAATAGATGACTGACTTTTAATCGCATATGAAGACTGATGTAGATTTCGACGTTCATCAACATATTGCCGCTTTCGATATACAATCCCTTGTCTTCCTTGTCCAACACCGTGATAAAAATTAGCTTGTTCAAAAATTTGATAAAAGTTATCATAAGCGCGTTTGTCTCCTTCAAACTGCTCAACATCCATTCTAAAACAAGCATAGGTTTCTATAAGTTGTTTTATTTTTACAATACAATTATTCGCAATAGGGAAAGCTAGCAGACTAATAATATTATCTTCAATGGAAGGAGAATCTATAATCCCAATGGATTCGGCTTTTTTCTTTATTTCTTCATCGCATCTAGTTTTAGCACGTTTTGAGATATTATTTTTCTTTGCTGATGTATTAAAAAAGCCAGGTTGATAGTCTTGCTTACGTTTTGTCTCTTGTACTATGTTCAGTAATAGCGTTTTTTCTAGTTTATTAGATAAAACATCAAGCCCTTCTATTTGTGTAATTTTACCGTCTACGATAATAAATAATTTATTATCTTGTAATCTACTAACGTTAGGAAAATATTCTATATATGCGTTGATCAAAGGATTTCTCAGCCATTGAGGATAATGATTGAGATCAAGACACACTTCAACATGAAAACAGTGATCAAAATCAGCAAATCGCCAGATTAATTCCATACTTGTAAATTTTGGCAGTGTTTCATTTAGTGTTTGTAAAACATCATCTACTAGTGACAGGCCAGCTTTTGCATTTGCATATAATTCACTAATGTTCTTGATAAAAGGTTCAAGATCATAATTGATGTTTTGGTTTTTATCGATATGAAATTCATACTCCTCAAGATGTATTTCATTAATGACAATTTTAGTTTTTTGTAGAAGCTTAAGTATGATGTTTCTAAGAACGATAGCTAATTCAACATAATCTTCATCAAATTCAATTGTAATTCTATAATTACTGCCGATATCCTCTTTCTTTAATGTTAAGTGTTCACTTTCTATGAGTGGATTTAAATCTGCTACCATCAAATTTAACCAATCGTTGATGTCATTATGGCCAAGACAATATTGAGCTGCACGTCGAAGTTCAGAGCGCAGTGTATTTTTTATATCAGCAGAAAATAACATAAATAAAACAAAGATGGTCAATGGATCAATAGCATTGACTAGTAACGCCATCGATGCGCCCAGACAAAATAGCAGTATATAGCGCCCTATTTTATTGCGCGTTGATTTAATTTTGGCAAGTCTTCTGCGAAGTGCAAACACTTGGATATTTGCTCTTGTTTGCGTTTGTAATCGTTGGTGTTGAGATGAATGTTGCGTTGTTGCTAACGCATGAAAAGCATAATCAGGATAATATCGTTGTAGTATTTTTTCAATCATAGAATGATTAAACAAATATGTTGCAGATTGATTAAGCGTTATATTAACTGCTATATTCACTAAATATTTAGTCAATTGTCTTGTTATAGAATAGATAGTGTCACGTAAGTTAATTAAAGAATCTTGATACTGAATATAATTTTCTGAATTAAGGTATTTATTTATGTTTAATTCAATTTCTTCGATGCTTATAAATTGCAAAATGTCATTTGTTAATTTCTGGTAAAATGGTGGATGATCAGCATCCCGATAATTCAAAGTCTTAAGAATAATATAAATACTGAGATAAGCTATAATATTTGATAACCCAGAAATAGGATAAGAAGCTCTTAACACATCAGGAATATCTTGAAATATGTGAAAAGGTAAGCTTAAACGCGATATGATACTATGACGAAAACTTAATTGTTTTTGTATTTCTTTGTTTAGAGATTCAATTATGCCGAGAGTTATTTCATCTGCTTGTTGATCAATATTATTTTGCTGCTGTTGTATTTTACTAATTATCTTAGTAACTATTTTACCTTTTGCCATATTTGTATTCTTCTTGATTTCATATCGTTATTGCTCTGTGTTTACTTGTAATTGACTGCATTAATAAATATTTAACCGAAAATTACTTTTTTCTGAGTATTTATGATATTAATAATTTTAAGAAACAATAATACAAAGAAAGTGAAAAGTTATATATCATTAAATAAGACGTATTTAATGATGTAATACCAACTTAACCACTGCTGAATCTGACCCTAATAAATAGCAAGTAAGGATTGAAGATTTACTTTGAAAGATATCAAACAATGAATATTCTACTACCTACAACAAGCCTTTTTAATACGTCCAGTGCTGTTAAAGTAAAATTAATAATAGCACTACTTAAACTGTATTTAATCAGTTTGCCTCTTCGTTAAATACAAGGTTGTCCAGGTTTAAGTCGTGTCGAGTGCAGAATCTCTTCATTTTGGACAAAATGATTATTTACATTTTTAATGAATGCTTGAAGTGTTTCATTATCATCAAATGGTAAGTGATAGATATATTCATAATAATAAGAATTAAGTTGAATATTTTTAGTGTTACATACTGAACCTTTAAATATGTTTTCTAAAAATAGTTTAAATTGATTATACATTTCTTCACTTTGGCCAAAACAATCAGAAAAACATACTTGAAATTCTACAGGTATCATTATTGTTACATGATAAATAGGATTACGATAATCTTTAGAATCTATCACCTGTTTAATTATGGGTTGGTAAGTTCTTCTAGATTGCCCACATCTATTATATTGTTCAACGAGATGAGAATTAAACAGGCTATCTCTCACATGCTTTGCAACTTGTTGTAGGTTTTCTTTTGCAATGAGTGGAATAAATGACTGACTATTATTCTGATTTAATGTGGCTGCCAATTCTGTTTCATACTGTACCTCAGCAGGATCAACATCCATTTCATCCACTGTTTCAGGCGACAAACTATCACTTATGGTCATCCCTGATGATTGTTGCTGAAGTAATGTTAGCGCATCGGGTAAATCTTTATAATCTTGATGTTGTCGCAAATTGATTCCGGCAGCTTGATAGCACTTAATTGCATTTTCAAGCATTATTATTGCGTTTGTTATCTCATCTTCTTGAAATAATTCAACATTGATTTTTTTTATTTCATCACATAATTTATTATCTTTACCATTTTTGAGCTTCAACACTTCGATAAAAATATTCCAAAATTGATGTCCAAGTAACGTTAAAATATAAACTTTATCCGAGCTAAAGTTATTTATTATTTTTGTAATTAAAAATTGGAGCTTATAGTTTTGGTCATAAAACATTTTAAATTTAATTGCAATCGAAAGGTGAATAGATTCTGGGTTTCCAGCACAACGTGACAAACGACTTTTATAATTATTAATAACTTTTACAAGGGGTTCATCAAAAATCTTGCTTCCAGCAATTGAATATGACATTTTTAATTTCTTTTATGATAATGAACAAAGCTGTACTATCTAAGATTTATTTTTAATTAAATAGTCCTATTTAATATACAAAAACTTAGAAAGCACTTATTTAAAGGAGCGAATAGAATTGTGAAACTTGAAGGGTTTTGAATATGTTAAAAGCGCTTAAATAATTATAGCAAATAAAAATAAACGAGCGCACTTGTATATTATCAGATTATACTTCTAGATTTTCATGATTTAGATCGCTATAATCAGTTTGACAGCATATTTATTAATTGTATCGTATTAAAAAGACGTTAGAAGACAAAATGGCATTTCCAGAAATACAAAATTTAAATCGTTACAACCTATTTAAACTTTCAGTATTATTCATTGTATTATTGAATGAAGGATATCGTTTTAGTTCAATTTTCTTGGGTATTACTACGCAAAGCACTGTAGTAACACAATTTTCTTGTCCTGAACAAATACCATTCACGCTGCAATACGATAACGTTAATCAAGATTTAATTCACGCTGCTAAATCTTACACTGCATGTGGTAGTGTTGATTTTTCTGCTTATTCTTTAGTATCTAATGCAGGTAAAAAGTGCGACTTTAATGATACAATGCTTGATCATATGGATCATTGTTTAAGAAAATGGTCACCACAAAAAAAGCCTCTTGCATTATCAATAGCAGAACACTTTAGGGATATTTTAGCTGATAAAGATAATCCCATCACAAAAATGATAGCAACGCGTGATAAAGAATTTTCAATTCCCGTAGCGACTACACATTTGATGATGGCGGATTCACAAACTGCTTTTTACCAGGAAATAATGCCATCTAATGCAATTATTTTAATTGAAATAGCGGAAAAAAAAGCGAGAGGTAATGCGATGATGATGAAGCATTTATTGCGTTTAACTGATAACCATAAAATAATTAAACGAAGTAATCTTCAAAAGGAAATGGAATATTTAGCGCGTAATGACAAAACTATAACAGTTCGAGATATTTTATGTGATCTCATTATTTATCGTAATAGTAAATGGTTTTATCTTAAAGCACCAACAGATCGTCATGATAAAACAGCGATACAGCAATATTTAAAGAAACGTTTTAATGGTGTTGGAATTTATAATGTTCTTGCTAATGTTAATGTGCAAATTATTGAAGCTATTCGCTGTAATGCTAAATTAACGGATGAGATTTTTCAATCAATGCAAAGTAATAGAAAACTTGTTTTTGTTGATACTAGTAATCTCCGTTCTGTGGAAATTTCAATTTTTGATAGGAGACCCCGAAAAGATGAGTATGTGAGATCAAAAATAATAACGGTATCTTTACGCAATGTTTTTGATCCAAGAAATTTGTTTGTTACTTCACCAGTTACTGTCACCACAACCGAATGGACTACGTCGTTATTAGAGTCTTTATCAACTAATATCAGAAATTTTATTGTAGATAATCTTTTACCCAGTGATACGCGCAGAAAATTAATTGGACGTAGAAATATACAAGCAAGACATGTTGAACTATAAAATGAATCAGTATGTAAATTAATATACAATGTGGTAATTGATGATGGTTAGGAACAATATATTTTTTAGAGCGAGAGACAAATCTTAAACGTGTTAATGCTTTATATTAGAGAAATTAATATCCATAGGCTGGCTTGGAACTGTTCGAAATTGTAAGATAGATTTTCTAACTCAATCTAAATTGCTTTAATTTTATTTTGTAAAACCTCAATAGTATTTTTAATTATAAGTTACATAGATTTCTTTTGATTTTGGTTTATTACTTTAATCAATTTTCTGCGAAATAGTGTTGTTCTCAATAAAAAATATGATTTATATGATTGTTGTGCTATATTATTGTTAATTCATCGGTATTATCAAGAGGTTTTGGTCCAATGCGTAATAAATCTTAAATGTAAATGATTGTTTTAACTGACTAAGCAGTTAAATTATTTAATATTTTAAGAGATCCGCATCATGACTATTCCACAAATTATTTTCAACAATGTTTCATTTCAATTAGATCATTGTCCAGTTCAATTAAATAAAATCAATCTAACTTTTAACCTTCGAAAATACGGCTTGGTTGGTGATAATGGCGTGGGAAAAACAACGTTGTTAAAACTAATATCAGGTGAAATACCCCCTAATGAAGGCGCGATACATCATCATGCTAAACTAACGCTATTACCCCAATCCCACACATTATTTCCTAAATCTTATAGTATTCTACAAGTATTATGTCTATCTACAATATTTGAGGCATTAAAAAATGTCAATAGTGGTAACTATACTGAGGGTGATCTTAAAATGTTGCAAGATCACTGGGATATTGAAACTAAGATAGAATCTATTTTTCGTCAACTGGATTTATGGCCTCTTGATCTTTTGCAACGATTTTCAATACTGAGTGGTGGTCAGAAAACCAAAGTATTACTCGCTAAAGTATTTTTAGCCCAGTCAGATTTTATTTTACTCGATGAACCAACCAATAATTTAGATAAACTTACTCGAGATACGTTATATCAATTTATTGATTTATCTCAAAAAGGCATGATTATAGTAAGCCACGATAGAACCCTACTCAACAAAATGGATGTTATCGTTGAAATGACTAAAAAAGGCTTGCATTGTTATGGTGGTAATTATGATTTTTATCATGCCAAAAAAACACTAAACATGCAAGCAATAGAGCAAGACCATATCGAAGCAAAACGTTCAATCAAAAAAACAAAAGCAAGTATTCAAGCTAGTCGAGACAAACACGAACAACGACAATCCAAAGGAAAAAAAGCAAGAAAATCTCGTGGTCAAACTAAAATTATTTTAGATGCAATGAAAGAGCGCTCAGAAAAAACTCAGCATAAATTATCGACAAAAGACCAACGTTTAATAAAATCAGCTGAATCAAATCTTGCAACAATCAAAGACAAAATCGAATTTAAACAGGATTATAATTTAACACTTGATGCAACACATGTTCCCCAAAACAAAACATTATTAACAATCGAAAATTTATATTTTAATTATAATAATCAAAATGACACACTCATCAAAAAATTCAATTTAACAATTACAGGGCCAGAAAGAATCGCTATCGTTGGACGTAATGGCTGTGGTAAATCAACATTAATAAAGTTAATTAAAGGAGAACTTTCGCCCTCTTCCGGAAATATTATAATGAGGCTCAATACCAGCGCCTATCTTGATCAAGATGTCGATTTTTTAGAAAAAGAGTTAACACTAGTTGAGAATTTTCAACAACTCAATCCTTCATTACAATTATATGATGCTTATAGTGCACTAGCTATGTTTCATTTTAGGAATATTGAGGCGAATAAAATAGTGTCACATTTAAGCGGAGGTGAAAAAATGCGTGCTGGACTTGCAATTTGTTTACTGGCAAAAGAGCCGCCACAATTAATTATACTCGATGAACCGACAAATCATCTCGATATAACCACCGTTAAAGCGATAGAAGCTATGTTAAATTGCTATCAGGGTGCTATTTTAGCTATCTCTCATGATCAACAATTTTTGAAAAATATCGGTATTAATAAAACGATATCATTAGATAACACTTAATTTTATGCTATCATTTTATAATAGATAATTAGTACTAAAACGCGATGAATAATACCATACTATTTTTAGGAACCAGCTCAGGTACCCCAACAACCGAAAGAAACGTGACAAGTATTGCAATAAATTGGCCTCATCATCAAGAAATTTGGCTTTTAGATTGTGGCGAAGGAACACAACAACAACTATTAAAATATTGTTCTTATAAAATCCATCAATTAAGGCGTATATTTATCACCCACATGCATGGTGATCATATATTTGGCTTACCTGGATTAATCTCAACATTAAATCATAAATATGCCATTAAAGAATTAGATATTTATGGCCCCGAGTTGTTAAAAAATTATTTAATGCCCATTTTTAAGCTGAGTGATACTCATTTATCGATAAAACTTAATTTTCATGCCATCGAAAATAAACGATTAATTGAAGAAAATTTTTTTACTATTGAAACTTTACCACTTCATCATCGCGTACCTGCTTTTGGTTATCGTTTTAAAGAAAATGATAAACCTGGTCAGTTACTCGTAGAAAAGTTACAAGCTGCAGGTCTCATGCCAGGTCCCGATTACGCTAAAATTAAACAAGGTTGTGATATTCATCTTGAAAACGGTCGTGTATTAAAATCTAGTGATTATCTTGGTGAAAAACAACAAGGAAAAATAATCGCGTATTGTAGTGATACTTTTTATTGCGACAATTCGATTACACTCGCCAGTCATGCGGATATAGTCATTCACGAATCGACTTATCTAGAGGCCGATCTGCCTAAAGCTGAAGAATATTTACATAGCACTTCAAGCCATGCGGCAACAGTAGCCAAAAAAGCAAAAGCCAAACGCTTAATATTAACGCATATTAGTTCAAGATATAGTGAAGAAGATTTAACAATTTTAGTTGATGAGGCAAAATCCATTTTTGAAAATGCAGAATTAGTTTGGGATGGGATTGAAATAAGCATTTGATACAAGCTATATTAATAACAGTGCACCTGAAAAATTAAGGCATTGTTAATGGAATATATAACTTCATCTTTGGCATGACATTATCTTGTTGCCATTCTTTAAAATTCAAATATTCCACAAAAATTGAATCATTTTTAAGTTTAAATGTTGTTAATAGTAGCCAACGATTCATCAAGTCATTCATATATTTATTTAAGTAAGCATGTGGTCCTTCATACTCAAAAACGGCATAATACGAACCTGGAAATAATGTTTCTATTAAGTCATATTCTTGATTTTGTTTTTTATTGCAACATGCAATATAAGAATAGTTTGAATTGTTTTCAATTAGTTTTTCGTCATCGCAAGGAATTTCCCAAAAATAGCGATAGTCATCATTGTCAAATAAAGAGGCTTGTTGAATTTTTTCCCAAGCTTTCTCACAAGCAAGTGGCATGGATATCTCTGAAATTTCCTCAACGCCAATTAGTTTAAACTCATCGAGTAAAACAACTGAAATAGGTATGTTAAAGAATTCTTCAGGTAACTTTGATAAACGCCATAATCCATAAGAAATACCGCCACAAATTAAAATGATAAGCAGTTCAACGAGATAAAATTCAATATTATTTAATGTTTGTGTCCCATAAAACAGACGATTCAAAAAATCAATAACAAAGATTGCCGTTATTAGGCCAAAGCAATACATAGAATAATAGCATCTTTTTTTAGTCGCTCGAATAAAGTCAAGCAAGCCTCCTCGTTTAAAGCCAAGACGCAAACCAATACTAATGAAAAATAATCCAAATATTAACGCACCTATTGGATTACTATCTTGTGAAACTGCCACATTTTGATGAGTGACAATATGATAGCTGAGATATAGAAATATAAATCCGATAACTATCAATACTATAGACAGGATTTTACTTGAATAATTCCCTTTATTTAATGAGCGAGATAATAATTTATAACCGCCATAACCGAGGAGAATAAATGTTAAGGGTACGGCTAAAACAACGAATAAAATAACGATATTCATAAAATAAAATACAATTCCAATATAACAAGTTGGTAAAAGATAACATTTAACTTTACTAATTTAAACTTGGATTTGTAGACAAGATTATTTGGGGGGTATTATTCAAAAACAACAACAATTTCTTTTGGTTGTTAAGCTCGATGTATCTTCTTCATCTGGAGCAGCTAATAAAGGTAAAGCAGAATCTTTAACTCGTTGATGTTCAATTATAGCATTGAATATAGTAATGGGAATATCAGTTTTTCTCCGAGAGAAAACACTCATAAGCATTTTCTCTTTATCAATACTTTGATATTCCGCCATCTTAGAAACTCAGATTTTTTTGGATCATACAGTTTAGTATTCATAATTTCAGCTGCAATGAGTTGCTTAGTTCCAAACTTGCTATTTCTTCTTGCAGAATCAAGCGTGCTGAAAGCAAAATCAATTATTTTAATGCAACCATCTCTCAACATGATTAAATTTTCCATTTTCACATCTCGATGTGAAATATTATGATCATGCAATATTTTAAATGAATATAGAATTTATCGAACAGATTAAATCGGCTGATGAGCCTAATCTCGGAAAAGTCCACAATGCTTAATCCCAACAAATAATATCAACTATTTTTTTTAATTAGCAGGTACTTTCTTGTTGAGATCCACTTGTTAATAAAATAGTATTATAAAATCATGATAATCTGTAAAAGGTTACTCTCTTCATGCCAAAATTAGTTGTTATTGATCACTTAAACAACCATACTTCTGATGTTATAGAAGAAAATCACATTACCCCTTTTTGGGAAATGGCTGATGGACATCAAACAAGTGAACTTTGGTTTCTTAATAATATTACAAATCTTGGGTTACAGTCTGGGCAAACACAATCCCCATTTAATTTTAATTTACAGCCAGGAAATCTTCGATTTGGCCATTCGACCTTTCCACCTTTTAGTCAAGTTGAGCAATACTATAATAGTCAGGGTCAAAAAATTAATAAAGAAAACTATGGCAAACATAACACGCCTACAATTGATTTTTTAGTTGTAACCAAAGGTAAACTCAATTTAGTCACAGAAAACAAAACCGTTTGCCTACAACAGGGAGATTGTATCGTACAAAAAGCCACAGTTCATGCGTGGATAAATCCAAGTAAAAAGACTGCTGAAATGGTTTATATTATGATAGGTGTGACA
>CAYGUK010000063.1:0-22283 GCA_964352985.1 uncultured Legionellales bacterium | reverse complement strand
ATATTGTATATGAATTGTATTGCGTAAAATTGAATTTTCATTAATTTCTAATTCAATGAGTTCCGGTGTGATCTCGCAATTTTTGATAAAATTTGAAATATGTTCGACGATATCATCAGTTTGAAATTGCTTCATTGATAAATTGATTGAATATCTTAAATTATGAATGCCTTTTTGATTCCATTCTTTAATTTGATTGCCGGCTGTTTTTAATAACCATTCTCCAATAGGTATCATTAAGCCACAAGATTCCGCAATTTTTAAAAAATGACCTGCTGTTAATAATCCTCGGCGAGGGTGATGCCAACGGATAAAAATTTCGACAGCAATAATTTTATTATTACTTAGATCATACTGGGGTTGATAATGTAGTGTTAATTCGTTTTTTGGTAGTGCTTGTCTTAACTCATCTTCGAGAATTTTTAAAGTGCGTGATTCTTCATCCATTTTATAATCATAGATTTGATAATTACCTCGACCAGATGTTTTTGCTTCGTATAAGGCTAAATCTGCTTTTCTAATAAGTTCGTCTATGCAGGTGTCATCATCAGGGTAAAAACTAATTCCAATACTGGTGCCGATGAGTAATCTGTTACCTTCGATATCAAATGGGTTACATATGCTATCAAGAATTCTGCGTGAAGGGATTTTAATAAAATCCCTATCGTCGAGTTGAGTTAAAATGATGGCGAATTCATCACCACCTAGTCGGGCAATGGTATCAATTGAGCGGACACATTTTGCTAATCGACTAGCAACTGCTTTTAGTAAACTATCACCAATGGGGTGTCCATAGGTGTCATTGACTGCTTTGAAACGATCTAAATCTAAGAGTAGTAAAGCTACAAAAGAATTATTTCGTTTAGCATGGTTAATTGCATCTTCAAGTCGACGATGAAATAAGTTGCGATTTGCTAATCCTGTTAATGAATCATTCAATGCTAAATTTTGTATAAGTTGCTCTGCTTTTTTACGCGCAGTGACATCACTGTAAGTAGTGATTAATCCGCCATCCGGCATACGATTGCCGCGGACTTCTAAGTATGAACCATCGGTTCTTTTGCGATCATAACAATGAGGCTGAACTTCATCTGAATTATAAATCTCAGAAATTCTTGAATTAATAATTGTTTCAGGATCACCATCACCATACTCACCACGATAAGCATTAAAACGAATGATATCTTCAATATTGCGGCCTACTTGTAAAAAATCTTCTGGCAACTTGAGTATTTCGATGAAACGTTTATTCCATGTTGTAAGGTGAAATTTCTTGTCGTAAACACAAACACCTTGCATCAAGTTATCTAGAACATTGCGTAAATACTTGTTTTGATGCTCCAGTTGAATTTGCATTTTATAGATTTCGATTGCAGAAATTATCGTTAATAATAATTGTTCGCAAGATAAAGTTCGCAATTTTAGTGTTTTATAGACACCTAGTTGTGTTGCTTTTGCGATTGAAAAATCATTATGTTCACTCGTCACTAAAATAATAGGAGCGGGTAATATTAGGTAGTTTTCTTTTAATTCTTGGATAAAAGGGAAGCTATGAATGTCATGTCGAATAATAATGCAATCAAGTAGAGTAGTTTGTAGAAAATTTAATGCTTCTTTCGAGTTTTGTGCCAGGGTTAGATTTATAGCGTGATTATCATCTTGTGTTAAAAGCGATGAAAAATGCTCGCTTTGCTTACATTCTTCATCTAAAACTAATATGTTGATGGCTTTAGACATTGGTTAAATCAAACTCCTTGGGCGAATATAAATTTCAAATTTGAATTTACTAAAAAATGTAGTTTCCATTTCATTTATTATTAAATTATAGATGAAATCATTTTCAGGTACAAAAATATTTGAAAATTTGTTGGTATAAAATAAAAAATTTTAGGCTAAAAGAATTTACACTATATAGTGATTATTTACTAGGTATCTGAAATTCATTCTTTCTTGCCCAACCGCTCGATTGAAAAAACTAAGTTTCTGCTAATTCATCATTCACATTTTTTTGATTTGAATATCGCAAACCATGTTTACGCATTTTTTCGATTAGGGTTGTTCTACCTACCGATAAATATTTTGCAGTAGTTGTTACATTTCCATTGCATTCATCTAATGCTTGCATAATTAAATTAAGCTCAGTTTCTAATAAGCATTCTTTTAATCCCATACCATTTGCAGAAAAATTTGGAGATAAAGTTATTTTAGTTGTTTTTTTATCTGGAATATTATTTTCTGCATGAGAAACCATATACTTTTTAGGTAAATGATGGCGCATAATTTTAGCGTTTGGATATAACACTTGCATTTGTTCACATAAGTTTGCTAACTCTCTTACATTTCCTGGCCATGGGTAGTGCATAAGCTCCTTCATTGCACTTTCATCAAAAGATTGTTGATTTAATTCTGGCGTTTGACCAAGAAAATGACTTATTAATAAGGGAATATCTTCAGTCCTATCTCTTAATGGCGGCAAAAATAAGGGAAAAACATTCAGCCGATAAAATAAATCTTCACGGAAAGTTTTTTGCTGGATTGCTAACTCTAAATCGCGATGTGTTGCTGCGATAATTCTAACATCAGTATTAATGCTAGTATTGCTACCTATACGTTCAAAACATTGCTCTTGTAAAACCCGTAAAAGTTTGACTTGCATGGCAAGTGGCATATCACCAATTTCATCTAAAAAGAGTGTCCCATTATTTGCTAATTCAAATCGTCCTTGACGTCTAGATATTGCGCCAGTAAATGCACCCTTTTCATGGCCAAATAATTCACTTTCCATTAATTCACCAGGAATAGCACCGCAATTTACTGGAACAAAGGGTTTTTTATGACGGTTGGATAAATAATGTATATTTGACGCAACTAATTCTTTACCGGTACCGGATTCACCTAAAATCAAAACACTCGAATCACTCTGTGCGACTTGTTGAATTATATCTCTTAAATCTTGCATTTTTTGTGATTGTCCGATTAATTTATTAAGGAGTGATTTTTCTTTTTGTTGAGTTTCAAATGTTGGGAGTTGATTTAGAATTTGCCTTAATTGATTTTGTGTAATAGGGGTTGAAACAAAGTTATCTATGATAGTTTTTATTTCATTTTTATCAGTTTGTCCCAATACCAAAAGCTGCAATTGGGGTTGTTTTAGTTTTAAATATTTTAACGCCGTGAGCATTCCTTCATGTTCTGTGAGATGCTCACAGAATATTATACAATCTGGAATTTCTTGACAGATATTTTCTGAAAAATCTGTTTTAAAAATAAATGGTTTATTTAAAAATTTCAAAATAGTCTGTAACTCAATACAATGTTCACATTGATCATGTAAAAACATATATTGCTGCTTATTACGCATCCATTCGTACTCCAGCAATGGGGCTTGATAAAACAAAATTTGCTATCCATTTTGTTTAACAAGCGGGTGAATTGAAGATACTATCGTTACCTAACGGCCATTTAAGCAATTTTCATTATTGATGTCAATTAACAGCACGACTCCAATTTTTGATGTCAATTATGCGCATTTAATCAATAATAAAATTTAATTTTGAAAGACAGTTATCTTGTCACATACTTATTTTGAAATGGCTGACATATTTATGGTAAAATTTCCAAAATTTCTGCACAAAAAAGGATGTCGGGATGCAAAAATTAATCTATCTTTTGTGCTTTATTAGTTTTATCGCTTTTGCTTCACCGATAAATAACTTGCAAGATCATCAGCTTATTCGGCAAGCAGTCAAACAGTATATCTTACAGCATCATCCTAATCTTAATAATCAACGTAATAAAATCACCATTTCAAATATTGATTCGCGACTTAAATTATCACAATGTAGTCAACCTCTATCTGTCTTTATACCTTCTAGCTCCAAACACAAATTGAGAACAGTGGGTGTGCGTTGTGAAACCCCTTCACCTTGGACAATATATGTAAGTGTGGATGTAAAAGTCTATTTGCCAATTGTGACAGCAAAAATGGCTATTTTAAAAGGACAGGTAATAAATAGTGAAAATTTGAATTTAGTAGAATATGATATCAATGACTTAAGAGATGGATATTATCGTGATATTCAACAAGTTGATGGGTTTATTGCTAAACGCAATATTTCACCAAATACTATTATTTCACCCAGATTATTGCTACCACCACTTTTGGTTCATCGAGGTGAAACCGTGTTGATATCAGCTAGTCACCATGGTTTAAGTATCGAAATGAAAGGAATAGCTCTTTCTGATGGTGTATTAAATCGTAAAATCAGAGTACGAAATCGGTCATCTAAACGGATTATTGAAGCTTATGTCATAGGTCGAGGTCGTGTGAAAGTTCCTCTTTAAGTTATGGAAAATTGGACCGATATTTATTGTATAGCTGAGATAAATATGCTTATGATTCAAGTTTAGAGGAGTAGATGATTATGATCGATAATATTAAATTTGATGGTGTAAACCGTGGTAATTTTAATCGATCAAATCGCACAAAAAATGCCAGTACGAGTAGCGCTAGTTCGAGTGGTGAGCAAATTAATATTTCTGAAAATGTTCAATCTATTATTGATCAGTTAATTAGTGAACCAGAACCTGTTTTAGATCTTGCTAAAATTGAACAAATTAAAAATATGCTCTCGCAAAGTGATTACGATATTGATCATAAACAAGTTGCAAATGATTTACTGGTCGATTATTTTGTAGTAAATGGTCAAGGACATGATGATGAATGAATCAGAATATGGTACGAATTTAGTTATTATATTAAATAATTTAATACAAGTGTCAAAAGAATTACACGTTACCCTGATGAAGGAAAATAAAATATTAAGCAACCCTGAGGTAGAAAAATTGACAGCAGTGAATGATGAAAAAAAAGAAATATTGCAGCAATTACAACATCAAGAAAAATTATTTTTAACTTTAATAAAACACCAACCCAATCAGTTAATTGAAAAATCTCTTAAAGATTCTCTTGTTTCACTTTCTGACAAGTGTCAAAAAGAAATATTAAAAATATGGGATCTTTTAGAAAAACATTTACAAGATTGTCATCGTCAAAATATGATTAATGGTGCAGTCGTTAATGTGGGTTTAAACCAAACTAAACGGATTTTAGATTTATTTATGAATAATACAGAAAATGAATTAACTTATGATTCGGAGGGTAAACTCTAGTCAATGATCATTTGTATTGTTTTAATTTTCATTAAGCTCGCGTAGAAATAAAATTTCCATATTGCGTATTAAAATACACATCTATAAACCGAGCCCCAACGATAGCATGATATTGTTGATGAGACTCACAATCGCGGCTATTTGTCACTTCTGCAATCGCATACATTTCATTTGCTTCAATGATAATATGCTGGCCTATTGCTAAAGCTTCATTACATAAAAAACTAATTCCTTTTGGGGATAAATCGTGAAGCTCCCCTTTATAATGACTACCTGGCCAATGCAGATAATAGTATATCATTCCACCTTTTGGTATACGCATGAATTGTCTTAAACCATATTCTTCTATACGAGAATCTGACATGAACAAAGGCATTTTACACTTATGACATAAGGCATTTGGATCAAGACTTGCGTCAAAACCATGAGGTGTTTCACAGAATGGACAGATCGGTAAATTTAATTCAATAGTGTCAGAATTAGGTTTATCTATAATCGGATCATTTTTTGGTGGGCTGGGATGTTGATTTTTTGACATTATATCATCAACAATGTCAAAATTTTGACGCATTAACTCTTCGTCATATTGTTGACGACTATTAGTGCATTTCAATGTGTTATACGCTTGATTTAATAAGCTGGCATATTCAGTGTCGCCACCTAAATCAGGATGATTTCGGCAAACTTGCATTAAAGCACGATAACTCGCCTTAATTACAGCAAGTGGCGAGTCAGGTAGCACATGTAAAATTTCATAAAAATTTGGCAGCTTATCCATTTTTACCAATAATTTTTTGCTTATCTTATCAATATAATTTTAGCATATTGTATTTTGTTTACCTGTAATACTGATTGTTTATCTGGCACGACTTTTGCTTGATAAACAGTGATTAGAATGTCAAAAAAAGGATTTGTCTGAGGTGACTGAAGAAATTCTATCCAGTGATGAAATCGATGAACTGATGAATAGTAGTTCTGATAGTAGTAATGGCAATCTTGAACAGGAAGATCTGTTTGAGTTAGTTGATTTTAGCAACGCGCATGGTCACTCTCTAATGACATTTCCTGGGTTCAATTCGCTTAACGAGCTTTTTGAACTAGAAATGTCAAATAGCTTATTAAATTTTTTACGCCGTAAAGTGACGGTAGAAATACTATCACCTAAATTAGTGACTTATGAAGATTATATTGAAAATTTAAATCAACCAACCTCATTTAATGTATTGGAGTTTACCGAACAACATAGTCTTGTCTTTGTTACATTGTCGGCTGAATTATTATATTGCATAGTAACTTATTTATTTGGTGGTTTTTTAGAAGATGAACCTACTCTGCCAGATCGTTTTGGTAAAATGGAAGAAAGAATTAGTCGAAGTTTAATCGAAAATATTATGAAAACCTTTTGCAAAACTTGGGCTGGAGTACAAAAATTTGAATATACCATTTTGCAATTAATGTTAAAAAGTAATCCCATTAATTTATTGAATGAACAAGATATGCTTTTGGTATGTGGCTATCGTGTAACGGTACTAGGTTATTCTGGTGTATTTGATATTGCTTTAGAAACTGCTTTATTAGAAGCGTTAAAACCTGAAATGAAAAAAAATAAATTACGCAATGTGAATCAATCAGAAGAACGTAAGTGGCGGAATAAACTGTATGAAACCATGATGGATGTTGATGTTGAATTAATTTCTCGATTTCCAGATATGGATATTCAATTTGAAGATTTAATCAATTTAAAAGTGGGTGATGTTGTGTCCCTTGATGATCCTAATTTTGCAAATGTATTCATTGAAGAAATTAAATTATTTACAGCAAGTTGTGGCGCATCAAAAGGTTCACGTGTGATCGAAATATTACAACAGATTAAATATTAAAGGGGCAAGCTATGGCTGATGAAAATCAACAAACAGAGGAATTAACTAATTTGGTTGAAGAAGAGCTTGATAAAGCTGAAACAGCACAAGCAAATAGTGATTTTGCAAATGATGACATTGAACTATCTAATCCAAATATTGACATGTTTATGGATGTTAATATGACACTCTCTGCTGAAGTGGGACGGACAAGAATTAAATTAAAAGACTTATTAAATTTAACGAAGGGGTCTGTTGTAGAATTAAATAAATTATCAGGTGAACCCGTGGATATTATGGCAAACGGTAAATTAATAGCTTATGGTGAAGTGGTCTCTGTCAGTGGTAAATATGGTATTCGAATCACAGCCATTGCAAGTAAACGTGATAGGGTGAAACATTTAAAAGCTGATTAGGAAAGGATTATGAAACGTCAAAAAATAATGTGTTGTATCATTTTGTCACTCTGTCAAAATTTGGTTTATGCAAAAACGACGAATGACATCAATAATGTTGATATCTCAGTTGGCAGCATTGTTCATATGACTTTAATGTTATTAGCGATTTTAATCCTCATTTTTATTATTGCTTACTTCTTGCGTAAAATGGTATTTCTTCGTGGTAATATAAATGGCGCATTAAAAGTAATTAATACGATTCCAATTGGAACAAAAGAGCGCCTCATTTTATTAAAAGCACATGATAATGTTATGTTATTAGGTGTTACGGCGAATTCAATTAATACATTACATGTTTTTGACAGTGATGATATAGATTTGGAAAAAGTAAAAGATGTCAAAAAAAAGAGGGATTAAAATTTTATTAATATTTATAGGTGTCATTTTTACAGGCTATACGTTTGCATCATTGCCTGGAATAACAGCCTTAACTGTTCAACCTGGTCCACACGGTATGACGACTTATACCTTAAGTTTAAAAATAGTCGCATTAATGACATTACTTATGGTGTTACCCGCTTTATTAATGACAATGACTTGCTTTACTCGTGTAATTATTGTGTTAGCGATTTTAAGACAGGCGCTGGGAATGCCAAATGTGCCAACGAATCAAATATTAATTGGACTCGCGCTTTTTATTACCTTATTTGTTATGGCGCCCATTTTTAATCAAGTCAATAATACAGCTTTGCAACCATACTTAAATAAACAAATTAATGAACAACAAGCATTCACCAATACGTTGACACCTTTTAGACATTTTATGATAAAACAAACACGAAAAGATGATATTATATTATTCATGAAAATATCAGGTCATAAGGCAGTCACAAATTTAAATGACATTCCTTTCTTAGTTTTAATGCCCGCTTTTTTGACAAGTGAATTAAAAACGGCTTTTCAAATTGGATTTCTCTTGTTTATTCCGTTTTTGATTATTGACTTAGTTGTTGCGAGTGTATTGATGTCTATGGGTATGATGATGTTGGCACCACCAATTGTATCATTACCGTTTAAAATAATGCTTTTTGTTTTGGTTAATGGTTGGGTATTAATTTTAGGGACATTAGCAAGAAGCTTTGGACATTAATGCCAATATTCCGTCTAGATTTTTTTAAATTGTCAAAAAGCCAAACAAACACTATATAAAATTCAGAGGTCTAAAAGAAAAAATAGAGAAAAACAGTAAGTTAATAGAGTAATTATTGGCTTAATATTTGCATTAATACTATTAAAATATAAAAGTTGGTAACGTGGAACATGGAAAGTAAAAATATTTTAATTATTGATGAAGATGAAGTTTTTACAAATTCAGTCAATGATTTGCTAAAGGCGGATGGTTGGTATGTCCAAAATGCAAATTCGCTTGATCTTGCTTTATCCCTTCTTGATCATAAAGATCATGAAATGGTCGTGAGTCTTTCTGAATTAAATGGACAAACCTTACAACATATTGTGGATAGCTTATGTCAACATTCTGCAAAAGCAAAACTTTTAATATTAGGGAATGAAACCAATAGTCAGGATGCCGCGCAAAATGCAGTTAAAGCCATAAAACATGGTGCAATTGATTATTTAGTCAAACCCATTACGCCAGAAACACTGAAATCTACTATACAAAAACATGCACAAAAAAAAGTAAAAAATACATTGGTCGCGAGCGATCCTAAAAGTCAATTACTTCTTCAAACTGCAAAAGATATCGCAAATTCAACGTTATCAATTATTATCTGTGGGGAAAGTGGTGTCGGTAAAGAAGTCATTGCACGCTATATTCATGATAACTCGCCACGTCGAGACTACCCATTCATTACCGTAAACTGTGCTTCAATTCCTGATAATATGCTTGAATTAACTTTGTTTGGATTACAAAAAAATATAGATCAATGGCAGATAGGTAAATTAGAACAAGCGAATCATTCTACTATCTTGTTAGATGAAATATCTGAAATGTCATTAATGATGCAAGCGAAACTGTTGAGTGTTTTAGATGAAATGTTAATGAGTCGTATCAATAGTAGTGAATTAATTAACTTAGATGTTCGTTTTATTGCAAGTACCAATAAGGATTTATTACAAGAAATAGAGTTAGGCAATTTTAGAGAAGATTTATATTATCGATTAAATAAATTTATATTACATTGGGTGCCGCTTAAGGAAAGAACGCTCGATATTATTCCACTAGCGAATTATTTAATTAGGCAATATTCTGAAAAACTTAATCGTTCAACTCCAATACTGAGTCAACAGGCTCAAAACAAAATGCTCTCTTATCATTGGCCAGGTAATGCCAGAGAAATGGAAAATGTAATTCAACGCGCTTTATTATTACAAAAAGGTGATTTAATTAGTGTAGAAGATTTGAGATTAGAAACACCAGGATTTAAACAGCGTGAGATAAAAGAAAGTTATAATTACGATATTAAACAGCAGGAATATCATTTAATTATACAAACTTTAAAACAAACAAATGGTAATAGGACACATGCAGCAAAACTATTAAATATTAGCCCGAGAACATTACGGTATAAATTAGTCAAAATGCGCGAGCAAGGGATTGCTATTCCTAAACCTTATAAATCAAAAATGATTATCGTCTGAGGAGGAGATTATCATGAGCGAAATTAAACCAATCAATTTAATTAAATCAGCAGATAATTTACAAAACGAAGCTAAAATGATCATTGATAAAATGAGAAACATTACTGGTTCCACAAATATAAATCAGGCGAAAAATGTAGGCGAAAGTAATGAGTTTTCATCAGTTTTAATAGATGCCATTAAACAAGTCAATTCACAACAACTTCAATCGAGCGATTTAAAAAATGCTTATAGTTTAGGTGATAAAAGTGTCAGTTTAGCTGAAGTGGTTTTAGCATCGCAAAAAGCAAACATCGGATTTAAGTTTTTACTAAATGTAAGAAATAAAGCTGTAGAAGCTTATCGGGATATTATGAATATGCCAGTTTAATAGGTTAAGAAAACGTTAGAAGGTATTAGTTATGGCTAAAGATGGTATTGGAAATAATTTATCTTCTGCCGCAAGAGGATTCGGAAGTTTACCTATTTTAAAACAAATAGGCTTATTAATTGGCTTATCTGCAAGCATCGCAATCGGTTTCTCTATGGTGTTATGGTTGCAAGAACCTGACTATCGACCTCTTTATAGTAATCTAAGTTTAGCTAGCACCAGCGAAGTTGCTGATGAATTACAACAAGCAGGAATTAAATATAAAATCGATACTACGCATGGTTCAGTTTTAGTGCCTGCGGATAAACTCCATTTAGCACGTTTAAAGTTGGCTGCTAATGGTTTACCAAAGGGTGGGAATGTAGGGTTTGAATTGTTAGATAAAACGACGGGAATTGGTACGAGTCGTTTTATGGAAGATGCGCAATATAAACGTGCTTTAGAAGGCGAGCTTGCAAAAACTATTAGTACTATACAAGGTGTTAAATCTGCAAGGGTGCACTTAGCTATACCTAAACAATCTGCTTTTATAACAGATAATATTTCACCGAAAGCGTCAGTTTTAGTGAAATTAACTTCTGGACAACGATTAGATAAAGGCCAAGTTGCAGCAATCGTGCAAATGGTTGCATCAAGTATAACAGGCTTAAAAGCATCCGATGTTTCTGTCGCAGATCAACATGGAAATTTATTAACTAATAATGCCGATCATAATCTTTCTATCACTAAAGAAGAATTTACTTATCAACAGGAATTACAAAAACAATATGAAGATCGTATTATTACTTTATTAACGCCCATTATAGGTCAAAATAAAATTCAAGCACGAGTCTCAGCAGATATCGATTTCACTCAACAAGAAACAACACAAGAAAAATATAATCCTGAAGGCAATGCAGTGAGATCAGAGCAAATTGTAAATGAACAAAATTCAGCAAGTGGCGCTGGCGGTGCGCCTGGTGCGGTCGCGAATCAAGCCCCAGGAGAAGGTGGCGGAGGTGCTGCTGGGGCTGGTTCAAAACGAGACTCAACAATAAAAAATTATGAACTTGGTCGTTCGATTGAATATACTAAAAATCCTGTTGGAAAATTAAAATATTTAACTATTGCCGTTGTGATAGATGATCACGCTAAAATTGATGAAAAAACTAAAAAAATAGTAAGAACTCCTTTATCAAAAGAAGAATTAGAGAAAATTACTAATTTAGTAAAACACACAGTAGGATTTGATGAAAAACGCGGTGATAAAATTAGCGTTATCAATAGTACTTTTGCACCACCCGAAGAAATAGAAGCAATGCCACCTGTGCCAATGTGGAAACAAGCTTGGTTTTGGGATATTGTGAAAAAAAGTTTGGGCGCAATATTTGTATTAATTTTAGTGTTAACGGTTTTACGTCCTATTTTACGAAGTCTTGCAAAAAAAGCACCGCCTGGTCCGGCTTTACCTCAAGGTGGAAATGCCAATATGCTTGGTGGAATGTCATCAACTGGTATGAGCATGCCAAACTCATCTATGCAACAAAATATCCCCGAGCAGCAAAATATAAATGTGGATCATTTAAGTAGCGCTGAAATTGCAAGATTGAAAAATGAACAATTAGATTCATTAAGAAATATGGTTTCACAAGATCCCGCTCGTGTTGCATCTGTTCTTCGTAATTGGGTTGGAGATAAATAATTATGGCAGACAATAAACTACAAGATGCGGCAATTTTATTAATGAGTATGGGGAAACAAGCTGCAGCTGAAGTTTTGAAAATGCTAAAACCTAAACAAGTCGAAAAACTAGTTGAAGAAATTCGCGCATTAGAAAGTGTTTCTGAAAAAGAAATGGTAAAAACACTCAATACCTTTTTACAAAAGTCGTCTGGTGAAACAGGCTTAATAATGAACTCGGATGATTTTATTCGTGATGCATTAATTGATGCGGTTGGAACTGAAAAAGCAGGATCGATACTAGATAAATCTACCGTAGATGATAAGGGTAAAATATTACAAAGTTTGAATTGGCAGCCAGCAAAAATTATCGCGGATATTATCCAACATGAACATAAACAAGTGATAACAATAATTTTTACTTATCTTGATAACGAAAAAGCAGCGCAAGTACTTTCATTATTACCAAAAGAACATTGTTCTGATATTGTAAAAAGATTATCACACGTCGGTCCGATTTCACCTGTTGCACTTGAAGAGTTGGCAGCAATGTTAGATGAGCAAATTATTGATGGTGGATATTTTAAGGAATTACCTTTAGGAGGAATAGATGCTGCGGCAAATATTGTAAATTTTCTAGATAGTGAATTAGAAAATGAAATAATCGATAACATTACAAAATTCGATCAGGCTTTATCTGAGAAAATAAAAGAAAGAATGTTTCCGTTTGAGCGTTTGGCTGATATTGATGATCGTAGTTTACAAATGTTATTAAGAGATGTTTCAAATGATATTCTGGTCATTGCGCTTAAGGGAACAGACGAATCAGTCCGCAGTGTTTTTCTAAAAAACATGTCAGGTCGTGCTGCCGCCATGTTAAAGGATGATTTAGAAGCAATGGGACCAATCTCCTTAAGTAAAGTTGAAGCCGCTCAAAAAGAAATTGTTACAACGGCACAACGATTAAGCAAAGAAGGTAAAGTAATATTAGATACGAACTCTGGTGATATGGTGATGTAGGGGGGTATGTGAAAATATTTTTAAGTGAAAATTTAAAAGAAATTGAACGTTGGATTTTTCCCGATGTTAACTCCATAAAAAATAATCCACTTAAACATAAAAAATCAACGACGACTTCTCAAAATGAAGTTAATCCTGCTGAGGATATTAAAGTAGAACATGGCGAAGATATTTATGAAAAAGCGTGGCAAGAAGGCGTACAAAAAGGTTATCAAGAAGGATTAGAAATTGCAAAAAAAGAAGCTTTTCAACAAGCGAAAGAAGAATCATTTCAATTGCATGAAAAAGAGTGGAACCAAAATAAATCGATATTGAATAAAATCATATCCAATCTAACTAATCCTATGCATGTGCTAGATGAACAGCTTGAACATGAAATTATAAATTTAATTATGACTGTAACTAAACGCTTATTTTATCACGAGCTAGAAATAAAACCCGAGCAAGTATTATCAATTATTAGACAGGCTGTAAAAATGTTGCCAACAGGAACAAAAAAAGTTGAACTTATCGTTAATCCAGAAGATTTATCGTTAATAAAAGAAGTATTACAGGGTGAAAATTTCAATAATATAAAAGCAGATGAAAAACTAAAAAGAGGTGATGTGATTTTCAAAGCGGATGATGCCGTAATAGATGCAAGCTTTGAAAAGAGATTAGTTAATATTGCTGATCAGGTATTTAAAAATGAATATTAAACCAACATTATTAGAACGTTTAACAAGTTATAAAGGACAGATTAAAGAAGTGTCCGATATCCGAGTTGAAGGTTATTTAACTCGGGTGGTTGGTCTAAAATTAGAAGCAGTTGGATTTTGCGCACCTTTAGGATCAAAATGCTTTATAGAAACTATCGATAAAAAATTATTAGAAGCAGAAGTGATCGGTTTTTCTGATAATGTTTTATTTTTAATGACAGCAGATAATACTCAAGGTGTTATTCCTGGTGCAAAAGTTATCCCAACAGGTCGTATTGCGCAAGTTGCAGTATGCAATAATCTATTAGGTCGGGTATTAGATGGAAAAGGTGAACCCTTAGATGGTTTAGGACCAATAGAAACGACACAATATTATCCTCTAAATGGCCAAGTAATAAATCCACTTGCAAGACAAAATATTCGTGAACCCTTAGATGTTGGAATCAAAGCTATTAATGCTCTTTTTTCTATTGGTCGTGGACAACGAATGGGATTATTTGCTAAAAGCGGTGTGGGTAAAAGTATGTTGCTTGGAATGATGACACGTTTTACAGAGGCGGATGTGATTGTGGTTGGTTTGATTGGTGAAAGAGGACGCGAAGTAAAAGAATTTATTGAATCAATTTTAGGTGCAGAAGGATTATCACGCTCTGTTGTAATAGCAGCACCCGCAGATACTTCACCATTAATGCGTTTACATGGCGCAATGTGGGCAACTGCGATTGCTGAATATTTTCGCGATCAAGGTAAACGTGTTTTATTGTTAATTGATTCTTTAACTCGTTTTGCTCAAGCACAAAGAGAGCTAGCTTTGTCAATCGGTGAACCTCCAACGACAAAAGGTTATGCGCCATCGGTATTTGCAAAATTATCTCAACTTGTCGAAAGAGCCGGAACAACGACAAATGGATCAGGATCAATAACAGCGTTCTACACTGTTTTAACTGAGGATGGTGCTGCAAATGATCCTGTTGCAGATTGTGCAAGAGCAATATTAGATGGTCATATTATTTTATCAAGAGAATTGGCTGATGGTGGTCATTACCCAGCGATTGATATTGAATCTTCAATTTCTCGCGTGATGCCATCAATAACGAGTCATGAACATCAACAAACAGCGATACAGTTTAAATCGATTTATTCTCATTATCAAAAAAATAGAGATTTAATAACAATGGGGGCTTATAAAAGTGGTAGCGATACAAAATTAGAATTTGCATTAAACAAAATGCCACATTTTCAAGAATTTTTACAACAAGGTTTTAATGAGTCAGTAAATTTTACAGATAGCTTGGCAATGCTATATCGTATTACTCAAGCGGAAAAAATTATTAATGATGCAGCAATCATTAAGACAGAGGAGGTTGGTAATGGCTAATTTTAATCAAATTAATTTAGCAATTGATCTTGCAAAAAGCAAACAAAATAAACAAGCAGAAGTGGTGAAAAATATTAATGATAAATTAAATGGCGAACAAGAACGATTAAATATTCTAAATCATTATATGCAAGAATATTATGAAAAACATCGACGTAAAGCTGAAATGACAGGTGTCTTGTATCATAATTTTTATGATTTTTTAGAAACAATCAGTCAGAATATCGATACTCAACGAAATAAAGTTCAACAGTTAGAAAAAAACTTAGCTAGACAACAAGAAGTTTGGTTTCAACTTTCTCATAAAACTGAAGCCTTCATTGAATATTCTAAAAAACAACAACAAGCACAGGATTTTATAGATAATCAACGTGAACAAGAAATATTAGATGAATTACATACTCATCAACATGTATTAAAAGGAGAAGGTTAAATGGGGCCAGATGCAATTCTCGATATTTTTAGACACATGATTTATGCAGTATTAGTGGGTGTTGGGGTGATCGTTGTTCCTGGCTTAATTATGGGCTTGATAATTGCGATATTCCAAGCAGCAACACAAATTAATGAAATGACCTTAACGTTTTTGCCAAAACTGGTTGTCATGTTAATTGTTATTGCTTTATTAGCACCTTGGTTAATTCATATGTTATCTGATTTTACGCAAAACATGATCAATGACATTCCTTATATGATAGGATAACGATGTTAGCAAAATTATTGACAGACAGTGGTGTATTAACAGCTTTTTTGCTGGCATTTTTTCGCATTGCGGCTTTTATTGCAACAGCCCCCATTCTCAGTAACAATGCGATACCGATGAGAATTAAAACAGTACTTGGATTGTTGATCACATTAATTGTTATTCCTTTGATTCCTGTTAGCTCTGATTTAAATTTATTTTCTATTTCAAGTGTAATTTTAATAATTAAACAGATTATTATTGGCGTAAGTGCCGGATTTGTTTTTAAACTCATTTTTGAAATGATTGTTTTAAGTGGTCAAGTTGTTGCTTATCAAACTGGGTTGGGGTTTGCGAATTTAGTCAACCCACAAAGTAATGTTGTTATACCCATGGTGAGTCAAATATATTTATTGGCTGCATTATTATTATTTTTAGCATTAAATGGTCACTTGTTATTAATACAGTTTTTAGTTAAAAGTTTTTATACGTTACCCTTATCAAGTGGTAGCATTTCAACTTTACAAATACAGCATATTTTAGATTTCAGTAAAATTTTATTTTCTGGTGCGGTCACTATTTCATTGCCAGCTATTATATCTATTTTGATTGTAAATTTTACTTTTGCAGTAATGACGAGTTCAGCACCACAATTAAATGTATTTAATATTGGTTTTCCGATTACACTCGTTTTAGGATTGTTTATTATTTATATCAGTTTTACTGGCGCATTAGAACATAGCAAAGACATTTTTCACCAAGGTTTCGATATCTTGGCAAAAGTATTAAGTGAGAAATAAGATGGCTGAAGATGACGATTCACAAGAACGAACACTGGAGGCGACACCGAAGCGCAAACAACAATTGCGAGAAGAAGCGCAAGTTCCTCGTTCACGTGAATTAAATAGAGTCATGTTATTGTTATCTGGAGCTATTATTATTTTTTTTACAGGTAAAGTAGTATTTGATACCTTTCACTCAGTAACAAATGATATATTTAATCTTAGCCATCAGGATTTAATTACTGACAACATAATGTTAATAAAATTTGGCCAAGCTATTTATCACATGTTTCTTAGTTTATTGCCCTTTTTTATCGCCACATTTTTAATAGTATTTTTGACTCCTTTTATGCTTGGTGGATTTGTTATATCCAAAAAAGCTATTGCATTTAAAGGTGGTAGAATGAATCCATTAAAGGGGCTTAAAAAAATTGTATCAATAAATAGTTTAACTGAATTAATAAAATCAATTATCAAATTTTGTGTTATTTTAGCGACGGGTATTTTAGTTTTATGGTTACAATTTCCAAAAATTCTCGTCATCGGTCAACTACCTATAGAACAAGCTATTATTCAAGGTTTAACCACGGTTAGTATTGCGCTAATTTCAATATCATCAGTGTTAATTTTTATCGCAGCAATTGATGTGCCAATTCAAATTTATCAACATAGCAAAAAATCGAAAATGACTTTAAAAGAAATGAAAGATGAAATGAAGGAAACAGATGGTTCGCCAGAGATGAAACACTATCGACGATCAATGCAACAAACGCTGGCGCATCAACGTATGATGCAAGAAGTACCAAAAGCAAGCGTTGTTATTACAAACCCGACGCATTATGCCGTTGCACTTTATTATGATCAAAATTCTTCTCATGCACCAAAAGTTATTGCAAAAGGGGTGGATTATGTAGCTGAAAAAATTATTGCAGTTGCTAAAGAAAATAAAGTGAGTATATTTCAAGCCCCACCACTTGCAAGGTCAATTTATTTTAGTACTAAAATTGGCTATGAAATCCCTCAAGGCTTATATATTGCCGTGGCTAAAATTTTAGCTTATCTCTATCAATTAAAACATTTTACAGCGGGATTTGGTTCAAGACCCGTTGCAATTAAAGAATTTGATTTACCTATACCTGAGGATTTAAAGCATGAGTGAGATGAAAAACAATGAATGAAGCAACAATAATCGAGCGGATAAAAGTATTAAGTAAAAGTAATCTAGGAACGCCATTATTAATTTTAATCATGTTAATTGCATTGGTGCTACCCTTACATCCTTTTATGTTAGATATTTTATTTACTTTTAATATTAGTTTATCATTAATTATTATCTTAACTTGTGTCTATATTACTCGACCACTTGAATTTAGTATTTTTCCAACTGTAATTTTAGTGACGACACTTTTGCGATTAACCTTAAATATTGCGTCTACTCGTGTTGTATTGTTACATGGTCATGAAGGACCCGATGCTGCAGGCCAAGTGATTCATGCTTTTGGTGAAGTCGTTATTGGTGGAAATTATACAGTTGGTTTAGTTGTTTTTGCTATTTTAGTCATTATTAACTTTGTCGTTGTAACAAAAGGTGGTGGACGCATATCAGAAGTCAGTGCCAGATTCACCTTAGATGCAATGCCTGGTAAACAAATGTCAATTGATGCAGATTTAAATGCAGGTGTCATTTCCCAGTCAGAAGCAAAAACAAGACGTGCGGAAATAACAGCAGAAGCAGATTTTTATGGTGCGATGGATGGTGCAAGTAAATTCGTAAGAGGGGATGCTATTGCGGGGCTTTTAATTTTATTCATTAATTTAATTGGAGGCCTTGCGATTGGCATCGCCGATCATGGCATGCCTTTTAGCACTGCTGTGCAAAATTATTCTCTATTAACAATTGGTGATGGTTTGGTTGCACAAATTCCCTCATTATTATTATCTTCTGCAGCTGCAATTATGGTCACGCGAGTTAATACTCAACAAGATATGACGAATCAAATTATCAAACAATTATTAGATAACCCAAGACCTTTAGCGATTTCCGGAATTGTTTTAGGTATCCTAGCTATTATTCCAGGCATGCCTCATATTGTTTTTTTTCTACTTGCCATGATATGTGGTGGCGGCGCGTATCTAATCAATAGTCGAAAACAAGATAGCAAAAAAATAATTAATCCTGAAAATTTGAAAACAGAACCAGAAAAGAAAGAAAAAGAATTAGATTGGGGGGATGTGTCTAGTGTTGATTTAGTCGGTTTAGAAATAGGCTATCGTGTTATTAATTTAGTTGGTGTTAATAAAGACGGTCAATTGGTTTCTCGTGTGCGAGGGGTCAGAAAAAAATTATCACAAGATTTAGGATTTTTAATTCCAGCCGTTCATATTAAAGACAATCTTGATCTTCCGCCTAATCATTATCGAATAACATTAATGGGGGTAAACTATGGTGAATCAGATGTTCATCCCGATATGTTACTAGCTATTAATCCAGGACAATCTGTTGGACAGTTAGAAGGAATTAATACGAAAGATCCTACTTTTGGGTTACCTGCAGTTTGGATCAACAATAACCAACGTGAATATGCGCAAGGCTTAGGTTATACCGTTGTGAATGCGGCAACAGTTATCGCGACACATTTAAGTCAGATATTACAAACCAATGCAGCGCAGTTATTAGGACACGAAGAAGTTCAACAATTACTTGATAGATTAAGCCAACGCACGCCTAAATTAGTCGAAGCATTAACCCCGCCTGGTGGCATGTCACTTAGTGTAATAGTTAAAGTGTTACAAAAATTATTAAACTCAAATATTCCGATAACTGACATGAGAACAATTGCAGAAAATATTGTAGAACATAGTTCAAAAACACAACAACCTGACGAATTGTATTCGCATGTTAGAGTTGCACTAAAACGATTAATCATCCAACAAATAAATGGAAATAAAAATGAAATTAACATTATGACTATTGATCCGAATTTAGAGCAAATACTCATACAATCTCAAAAAATGTTAGAAGATCAAGGTTTGTCTGGCGAATTAGGTTTAAATATTGAACCCGATTTAGCCGAAAGATTATTTAACGAACTAAAAAATAGCGAACACCAATTTTCAGCCTTGGGGTTAACACCTATCATGGTTGTTGCGCCCAAAATTCGAAATCATTTAGAACGGTTTTTTAAAAGCAGTGTCGATCAATTACATGTTTTATCATATCAAGAATTACCCGATGATAAGCATGTCAAAGTGATCGCTGTTTTAGGACAACAAATAAGTGGAAGATAACATGAAGACAAAAACTTTTTATGCGCGTTCAATGCGTGAAGCAAGAAACTTGGTGAAACAATCAATGGGGCCGCATGCAATTATTATTTCACATAAAATGATTGATGGTGGTGTGGAAATGCAAGCGGGCGTTGAAGAAGAGGACTTTACATTACAACCTTCATCATCCACGCCTATTATCAGTCAAACTGATGTCTTAAAAGGGATTAAAAATTATAATTTGATAGATGAGTATATTACTAAAGATATGAGTAATAAAATTATACCAGATCCCAAAAAACATAGCCCTACGAATGATTTTGCAAAAAATAATTTTGATGATTCTAATATGATAAAAATAAAAAACGAATTATCTTCTTTAAGACAAGCCTTAGAAGATCAAAACCGATTAATTGTAGATAATCAACGTCAGCATAAAAAACCTTATCATCAATTATTACTGAAAAAATTAAAACAGCTAGGATTTCAAGAAAAATTATGTGAAAAAGTTTGTTCGGCAGTCAATCTTGAACAAGAGTTTGATTTGATTTTACAAGAAGCTATTCGTTATTTAACAAATGCTATTAATACCGCTGAAAAAGAAATTATAAATGAAAATGGCATTATTGCCTTATTAGGACCAACGGGGGTTGGTAAAACCACGACAATAGCAAAATTAGCGACTAATTATGTGCTAAACAATAATGCAAATAAAATAGGTTTGATTTCTACAGATTCTTATCGTGTAGCAGGTCGCGAACAACTTTATTTATATGGTCGTATGCTGAATTTGCCAGTTAATGTTGTAAAGTCTCAAGATGAATTACAAAATGCTTGTGAAAGATTTAAAGATAAAGATTTAGTATTAATTGATACAGCAGGGATTAGTCAATATGATACTAAGTCAATTACTTCTCAACTTACGATGCTATCCACTGATAAAATTGAAATTAAATCTTACCTTACTGTCAGTGCAACTTCGCAATATGATGTGTTAGAAGAAATTATACGAGCATTTTTTAATCCAACTCTCAAAGGCTGCATATTAACGAAAATTGATGAGTGTGCTAATTTAGGTAGCGCTTTAAGTTTGCCAATTAATTATCATTTGCCTATTACTTATATTAGTAATGGCCAACGTGTTCCGCAAGATTTATTATTTATGAATGCCAAAAGTATCATTAATCTTGCTATAAAACTCGGAGAAAGAAATGAGTTAATGTCAACCACCGCTGAAGTGTTTAAACAGGAGGAACATCATGGTTGAATTAGATAAAGCCGAAATACAAACAATTAATAAATCACAAACCAAACAAGTTAAAGTTATTTCAATTACTGGTGGAAAAGGTGGCATTGGCAAAACCAATATTGCAATTAATCTTGCTATGGCGCTTGCAAAACAAAATTTAAATACAGTATTGTTTGATGCAGATTTAGGTTTAGCAAATATTGATGTATTACTCGGTATCAAAGCCCAAAGAAACATTTATCATGTGCTAAATGGTGAGTGCCATATTGATGATATTGTAGTAAAAGGACCTGGTGGGATAAAAATTATTCCGGCCACTTCCGGCATGCAACGAATGGCCGATCTTTCAATCACAGAACAAGCAAGTATTATTCATGCATTTTCAAATTTATCTGATGATATTGATGTATTACTCATCGATACTGCAGCAGGAATTTCACAACATGTTGTGAATTTTTCACATGCCTGTCAAGAAATAATCGTTGTTGTGTGTAATGAAGCAACATCAATAGCTGATGCTTATGCGTTAATTAAATTATTAAATAAAGAGCATGGCATCAAAAAATTTAGAATCTTGGCAAACATGACACGTTACACCAACGAAGGACGAGAAATTTACATTAAATTAAAACGTGTTGCTGATAAATTTTTACAGGTTAATTTATTATTTCTTGGCTCAGTTTCTTATGATGAACATATCCGTTTGGCGGCAAAAAAACATCAAGCAGTTATTGAGCGATTTCCTGGAGCAAAGTCATCGATAGATATAAAAAAATTAGCATTGGAAATTGCCAAATGGAAATTACCCAATGATATCGATGGTAGAATTGCTTTTTTCTTTGAACGTATGTTACAACACAACTCAGCGAAAGGTTTAGTCGAATGACCGATTTAAGTTTATATAATCAGAATTCAGATGATGATGATGAGTCAGTAGAACAACGGGTGTTAAAACATTCAGAACTCGTAAAAAAAATAGCGTATCATTTATTATCAAAACTACCTAATTCTGTTCAAGTAGAAGATTTAATTCAATCAGGAATGATAGGCTTAATTGAAGCAAGCCAACGGTTTGATAAATCTAAGAT
>CAYGUK010000062.1:0-22364 GCA_964352985.1 uncultured Legionellales bacterium | reverse complement strand
CGTCATCCTCAAGATGAAGAGGAAGTAAAAAGAGAAGCGGAAGAGCCACTTAAGCTACCCGAAGCTCAACGCTTGATGAAGAATTATTCTATTATATTTCGAAAATCAATGATGCTTATATTACAAGCTGGTCCTATCGATAATTTAGAATATATCGTTAAGCTTCTTTATTTTAAAGAAGCGATTAATAAGCTTTGTAGAGAGGATAGAGAAGCAATAGAAGATTACTATTTTGAGATGAAAATTTACGCGTATTTGCATCAACATTTAAAAGATGACGAGAAAAAATATTTTATGTCGTATGCAACGTTAAATCCTAAGTTTGAAAATCACAACTTATATATGCTTTGGATGAGACCGCATGAAAAAGCGATGAATACTAAATGTAATTTAGCAGATATTATTTCTTTCATCAGAAATGGAAATGAAAACTTCTACGAGTTAGCTTTAGCCATTATTTACGATATTTTTAAAAGCATTCAAATACTACATAAATATGGCATTTTGCACAGAGATATAAAACCAGAGAATTTTGTAATAGGTATTAATACAACGAACTGGACATTACAAGTATTTCCCATTGACTTCGGCTATGCTATTACAAAAGGAAATGACATGAACGAAATGTGTAGTTGTGGAACTTATGGCTATATTGATCCTAATTTTGAGTTGGATCCGCCTATTCACGCAAAACAACAACATATCGATTATTATTCGCTTGGTATGGTTTTAATTAATTTATTTTTTGAAATTAAGATTCCAATGTGGAGACTGAGGCTTAAAATGTTGGGCGAGGTTAATAAACAAGATGAAATGCCAGATAATGATAGAGATTCCACTTATAAATGTCTTTTAGTCGATGATTACTTAATAGAATATAAGCTTTCGAAATTTTTTGTTGAAAAAGAAAAAAAAGCAAAAGAACTTATTGGCATTATGCATGGCCTTACCTCATTCGCCATTGGTTCCCGACCCACAATTAATGATGTTCTCCAAAGTAAATTATTCACTGACTTCGATAGAAATAAATTCATTATTACTAAAAAAATAAGAGAAGCTCTCATGATACAAATAGAATCAACACAGAAACCTCAAGAACTGGATGAATCCTCTTCTCAGGATAAGCAATGGGCTCGGTTACTAAAAGGTATTAAATTTTGATTTGTTATGATGATGAGTAGCATTTCACGATCGACTTATTGAGTAAGCAGTTACTATTTTAAAGTTAATACTAAAACAAAATTACTCGCAGCTTAAAGTTGAATTTCTACTCGTGCAAATTTTATCCTAATAAAATGAGTGTTTATTTTAGTGAATTAATAATTTTATAATCCCTACCTTAATTGATTTCGCGACTTACTCGAGAATCTACAAAATACCAATAGATAAAAATGGTGAATAATGGGTAAAGTAAAAATTGAACTACATGACTTACAATCTTCTCGATCAAATAAACTAAACGAACAACAGCAAAATGTTTCTGATAGTGAAAGCTCAGAAAAAAGTCGTGACGTTTATATACCAAAGTTTCAACAAAATATACCCCCTAAAATTAAAACACATGATTTAGGTAACACGAATAATTCCCAACATATAATTATAGATCTGCTCCGTGCTAATAATCCGAGTCCAAGATTAAATACAATGGAACATGTATTAGTGCGTTCACTCGATCCAACAGAAATAATCAAGAAAAAAAGTTTAAATCAAGAATCAGCAGAAGAATCCATCGTATCGTTAATTGCAATTTCTCAAAACAATGATGAACAAGATCCTCATATAAATGATACAACTCAATCAAAGCCTAATAGCTTACGCTGTTGTAACTTAATGTAAGTAAAGAAATTCACTCATAACTGTCATCAGTTGAGGTGAAAATAAAACATCAATTTTACTTGGCGCTTAAAATACAAAATATCGCACTTGTTTTAACAATAAATATTTAGTCTAATTTTAGTAAATAATTAAAACAAGGTATAACATGATGAAGTGGCAATTATCTAGAGATAAAAAAAATTTAACTTTTACTTTTGACACTGATGAAGAAAAAGAATTTTTTTATACAAGCTTTAGCTCGTTACAACAATGCAGTAAAGAAGGTTATTTAAATCATCTACTACAATCACCCTCATTAACATTAAGTGTTAATCTCTATGAAATCCGTTTTCAAGATTTAATCGCCTTATTCCAAACTATTTGTAACCCAAATGAACGTGTTAATATTGTAAACCGTGAGTCTTTAGTTACATTCTTAAAAACTGTTAAACAAGCTCGCGATCCTGCTATACAAACTGATACAGAAAAAGAAGCAAGTGAAACAGAATCCCACAATCCTCCACGTATTAAAAGAACAAAGAGTTCTGCTCATATGTTCAAACCTGAAAGTGATAAAGATGAATCTGAAACTAGTGATAGTTTAAAGAAAAGGAGAAAACAACAAGCATCAAAAAAAGATGAAGAGGAACTTAAGAAAAAACAACCCGCGAAAGAGAGTCAAATTGAAGAACTTACAACTCAATTACAACAAAAAGATCAAACCATTACAGAGCTACTTACTCGGGTTCAATCTTTACAACATAGCCTAGCTCAATCAGAATTGAGACAAAGGCAAATGGAAGCAATGTTTTCGAGCTTTTTATCTGGCCGACTCATCATAGCGAACTTAGGGCAACCAACAATACATCCATCATCATTTCAACCAGGTGGCTCAAATCCTTAACAATAATCACAACTATAGATTGAAATGTTTTAATTCTTATTAACTCGTTAAAATATTACCGAGTTGATAAACCACACTTAAGGTAGTCGCTAAATTATTTAGTCGATAAGTTTGATTCGCAGTTGTCGTAATAGCTGGTGCAACATTTGTATAGGTAGTAACACCAGTATTAGTAATGTTTTGATATTGGGTATTAGTCACGTTTAATCTCGCTTGCCAATTCTGATTAATTAACCATTTGACTCCGCCACCATAACGTACCCCATTAACATGACCACTGCCCATCATTTGCAATGATTGTTGAACGCCTGCGGGTGAAATAAAAGTAGAATTAAAATAGTCATCATAACTTGCGCGACTATAACCTATGATGCCATAAACTTCGAGTTGTTGAGTAACCCAATAGCCAGGATTTAACGATAAATCAAAAGCAGATTTTAATGTTGCATAATATTGATCAGCAAATGTTCCGGTGCCTATTTCGATAGCTAAATTAATATCACTTGTTCGAATATGATTGGTATTAAAACCCACTTCGCCATCTAATTCGAATTGTTGTTGTTTAAAAAAATCAGCGCCTAAAAAAATTCGACCCGATACTTTATTGCGATAAATTGTATTAGGTGAATCTTCTGAACTATTGGCAACATTAGTTCCCGCAATCACAGAATTAGAAACACTACTAACATTGTTGCGTAAAATATTATAGGAAAGCCCAGCCCCCACGTACGGAGTCAATGCAAAACTCGTTATTGATTGGGTTAAAATGAAAAGAGATGCACCTGACAAAATTCCTTTTACTAAATTCATGGCTGATATCCTTAGCTCTAAAATGAATAGCCTATAAAATATAGTATTTTTCACTTAAGTTCAATTTTTGATTTAGTTCAAAAAAAATATCACTGAGATAATTTCCAGCGACGATGTAACCATAACCATTGTTCTGGATGTGTTAATATCATTTTTTCTAGGGCTTTATTATAGTTTAATGTATTTAAATAGAGTTCTTGTTTGCTATCTTCGTTATCTATCCAAGGTATCGGATCAAAAAATTGTAATACATGTTTACCATCTTCACGGCGATAACTGCAGGCAGGAATAACGGGGGCTTCAGTATAACGCGCCATCATGGCAAGAGATTGATAGGTTCCTGCTTTTTCACTAAAAAATTCGACCGCTAAGCCATCTTTATTTTTGACATCAGCATGTTGATCTAATAAAAAAACCACCGCATCATTTTTATCTAACACATCACAAGCGGTCATTAAGGCATTTTTTTTTGGGATCACTTCAAGCCCAGCTTTATAGTAACGACGAAAGGCAATACGCTCAATCGTTTTATTTCCCAGTGTGCGACGAATAAAATGCAAGCGATGTTGAAATTCTTTAAAATTTAAAATACTCGCAATAGGGGCTAATTCCCAATTACCCATATGTGCCGTTAAAATTAACACTCCTTTATTTTTTTCTGCTGCTTTTAATACTTTTTCATGACCTATTACCACGGCTTTGCGTTTAATTTGTTTTAATGTTAAAAAGCGCATGAAAATATTTTCACAAACCGATTTGGCTAAATGACTATAAAAAGCTAACGTTAATTTATCGCGTTCTTTTGCCGTAATCGTATTTCCATAAACTCGTTTAATATTTTTAGTGATCACTTTTTTACGATAAGGAATAACATAAAATAAAAAACGTCCTATAAAATTGGTTTTTACTTGATTTAAATATTGGCTTAAATTCACGACATAATCACCATAGCACAAGCATAATCCTTAGTGTGACTTAAAGAAATACTCACCTCAGATAATTGATACTCATGTAATAAACCTGATAACTTATCATTTAATACGACAAATGGTGCGCCATAGGCATCGTTATTAATTTCGATATCAGAAAAATCTAAATCTTTTAATGCTAATTCTTTTGCAAAACATTTTAGGCAAGCTTCTTTCGCCGCAAATCTCGCCGCATAAGAAGGCACACTATTTGCCTTTTGCTCACAGTATTCGATTTCAGAATGAGAAAATAAAGATAATTTATCTTCTAAAGTTTCAAGCATTTTTTCCATGCGAGAAATAAAAACAATATCGATACCACAACGAGGTTTCATGCGAGCTCACTACTAATCACTAAAGCCGTATTAATACCAGAAAATGCCCGCGTTAATATCATTCCAATCGGTGAAGATATTGGTGTATCAGATTGTGTAATATTAATATTTTGACAATCGCTTGCAATTGAATCTAAATTCGCAATTTTAGGTGCCATTCTATCTTGCAAGGCCTTTAACGTTAACGCTGTTTCGATACAACCTGCGGCAACTATCGTGTGACCAATAGACCATTTAAATGCAGTAACCGGCACTGAAGAATTAATCGTATTTGCAATGGCTAACGCTTCGGTTCTATCAGAATTCACCGTACCATTGCCATGAGCAGTAATTAAACCTAAATCACTTGGTGCAATTTTAGCTTGATCCAAGGTTTTTTTGATAAGACGTGTTATCCCTTCGCCTTGTTCATTAATTGGAAACACGCCACGTGCTTCACTGGTTGTTTGACACGCCAACACTTCACCTAAGATAGTCGCACCACGTTCCTGCGCAGACTCTAAACTTTCAATTAATAATGCACCTGCACCTTCACCCAATATTGTGCCATCACGTTTTTCATCAAATGGCTTTAAATGTTTTGCGCTTAAAGTGCCAAGCGCACCATAATACATTTGTCCTTGAGCTTCTTGGCCACAATCATAAGCAGAGACTAATGCTCTATCAATTTGATTATTTTTTATAGCGTAAAATGCTTCGCCAATGGCTTGTAAACCGGAGACGCCATGATTGGTAATATTTTCATTTGGTCCTTTAAAATTATTTTGGATCCCGGCATAAGCTAAGACATTATTGGGTAAAATTCGCAATAACCACATAGGATGAACTTCTTCAAAAAGCGATTCTGCGTAAACTTGCATATCGCCCTGACTTTTCGCTAATAACGGCATGAAGTCATATTGTTGCTCAAATTTATTTCCAGGTGACCCAATATAAACACCCGTGCGATCATTAAACACATCGTTCTCGGTTAAACTATCACGATATTGAATTATTTGGCTGCTTTCAATTAATTGTTGAACTGCATTTAATCCGATGACATCTTGACGTGAAATTAATTTTAATAACTTCTTATCAGTGATCATTTTGCGTGGCTGATAATTTTTTAAATCGGCACTGAGTGGAAAATCACTTTCTTCCGCTGGCCAAATGGTGCAAGGACCAATACCTGATTGACCTTGTTTTAAATTTTGGTAAGTGTCTTCTAAGGTTTCACCAACAGCAGTAAGAGCACTCATAGACGTTATCACAACTCGTTTAGTCATGGCTTTGCCCTCCTTGATATTCTGCATGTTTAAACACAATGCAACTGTTTGATCCACCAAACCCAAATGAATTTGACATGGCAGCTTTTATATTTTTTTCACGTGGTCTCGTTACGATATAGTCTAAATCACATTCAGGATCGGGCGTCGTTAAATTTTTTGTCATCGGCATAATACCATGATGAATGCTTAATACGGTTAACACACCTTCAAGCGCACCAGCTGCTGCAATTAAATGACCAGTTTGCGATTTTGTAGAACTGGTTGGCACCTCTTTATAATGTTGAAATACAGATTTAATGGCATTCGTTTCACTTAAGTCATTCATTTTTGTTGACGTACCGTGAGCGTTAATATAATCAATTTCATCAGAATTAATTTCAGCATCTTTTAACGCCGATTCGATAGCTTGTTTAGCACCATCTCCATTGGGGTGCGAATCGGTAATTCGATATGAACTTAATGAATTTCCTTCACCAGCTAATTCGGCATAAATTTTTGCACCACGATTTTTTGCATGTTGTTCTGTTTCTAATACTAAAAATGCCGCACCTTCGCCCAACACAAATCCCGCGCGTGTTAAATCAAAAGGACGCGATGCTGTTTCTGGTTTATCGTTATAAGTTGATAATGCGCCTAATAAACAAAAACTTGATAGGCCAATGGGATTAATCATGGAATCAAATCCACCGACAAGCATTGAATCACAATCACCACGACGCATGGCTTGCAATGCCAAACCTAAAGCTTGTCCACCGGAAGCACAAGCAGTGTGAACAGAACTCGTATAACCTCTGATATTATAGCGTTGTAATAATAATCCTAACCCACTATTCGATTGCGTTTTGGCAAATTCAGTAATAGAAATAAAACCCCGATTATCATTTTGTAATTTATGAATATCAATTTCGCCATCTGCCGCATAATTTTTTTGAAATTTTTCCCAGTAAGAAAACTCCGCCGTCATCATGCCCGAACCAACAACACATCCCCAACGATCTGCCGTTTTATCCGTTGGTTTAATCCCACTGTCTTGAAGCGCTTCGTCTGCTGCAGCGATTGCAAAATTGGTAAATGAAACCGTTTGCTTTAATAATTTTTTATCTTGAATTCTTTCTAAAGGATTAAAATTTTTTACTTCTGCTGCAATCGTTGTTGGAAATTTCGAGGCGTCGTAAGATTGAATTTGCGCGATACCACTTTTTTGTTGCAATAGACTTTCCCAAGTCGTTTTCACATCATTACCCAATGGGGAAACCACACCTAATCCTGTGACAACGATACGAACTTTAGACATAGTTTACCCTTTACAAAATTTTGGAAAATGTAATTTCTGCGACACAAACACGTTTACCATTTAATTCACTGCGATAACCAAAAATAAATTTATCTTCAGCTTTTTCCCGTAGTGTTAAATGTGTTTGTAATAACGCTCCTGGTTGAACAAAATCATTCATTTTAACTCGACGGAGTTTTGTTGCATCGAACTTCGCGGCTTCTTCTGCGCCTAATAAGTCAGCTAAAAATTCACGTGCTAAATTTACTTTGCACTGTAATAAAATGCTTAATGGCAAAACAGGTTTAAGAGGAAAATGATCGACAAAATAAGGCGCAATGATGCTCACATTTTTAACGGCGGTCATCTCAACGCCTTTCTCCCAATGGATAATCGTATCAAATCCGACGGGTTGAAAATGCAGGGTATTTTCTTTTGTGAGTTGTTTGCATTCCGGAAATGGTGGCGTGTCTTGTGGTCTATCAATCATGTCATATTGATTTTTTACAATACTAGGATCGATAAACATTTCCATTGGTAAAAAAGGACCTAAGGCATTTTTTAATGTGAGGATTTCTCGCCCACGTACGCTTGCAACGCTGTGATATAAAATAGCTTGTTCGTCAACTGAATCAATAAACGTTTCTAATAAAATTGAGTCACCAATATGGGCTTCGCCTAAAATGGTAACATCACCCACAACACCTGCAACAGGTCGATGAGTGAATCCATTTAATTTCATCACATTCCACGCACCTAATTGGCCAAGCGCTTCACCCACAATACAAGACATAATTGCCGGTTTATTATTTTTGGCCAAGCCCATATAAGTGTCATGAACAGTAACGTGTTTTAAACCTTTAATATATTTTCCTGGTTCAGAATGTAATATTTGATCAACGAACAAAAAATTCATTCACTCTATCCTTATGCGTTTTCTGCTATTTTAGCTTGAGCGCGAATCACTAATTGACACAATGTTGCTACTGTGAACAATGTTGGAATTTCACTCACTTTTAATCCCGATTTAAATCTTTCTTCTGGAACTTCACTTAAATATTGTTTAAGGGCGACAATACCTGCTTCAGTGATCACACCGTTTTGTTCGAACTCAGCATCAGATAATGTTCCTCTTGCTTCTTTTTCGATTTGACCACGTGGGATTTTAATTTTAAATTCACGTTCGAGACGAAAAACTAAATCCAGAAAATCAATTGACTCTGCATCAAGATCTTTAATTAAACTTTTGTTTAACTCGATATCATCTTCATCAATTGCTAGCACATCGGCTAGAATTACTTTAACTTTTGGATAAATTGATTCAATATCCATAAAAAAAGCTCCTATTGTTAAGCCATTTTAAAACCACCATCAACGTGAATAATTTCTCCGTTGATGTAATCCGCATAAGTAGACGCTAAAAATGCGACCACATTGGCAACCTCTTCGGGTTTACCATATCGTTTTAATAAAATGTCATTTAATACTTGTTCGCCCGCTAAATCACGAACATCTTGACTCATTTCTGTTTCAATAACACCGGGTGCCACCGCATTAACGGTAATATTACGTTTTGCTAATTCAACGGCCAATGATTTAGTAAAGGCATTTACCGCCCCTTTTGATGCCGCATAATTAGTTTGACCACGCCCACCTTTTTCAGCAGATACTGAACTCATATTGATAATTTTACCTTTACGTGCACGCATCATAATTGGCACAACGGCTTTAGTCACTTGCATTAATCCTACGATATTCGTATCGATCACATCTTTGATATCATTGGCTTCAAAACTTGCAAGCAAACCATCTTTGACAATCCCACTATTATTAATAAGTATATCGATAGTTTGTTCTTTATCGACGATAGTGGCAACAGCCGCATCGATAGCATCTTGATCTCTCACATCAACTTGCAAGCCTTGTACTTTTAAGTGATGGGCAAGACATGATGAAATAAAATCTTCTGTGGTATGACTCTCTGTGCGATAGAAAAAATAAACCTTAGCGCCAATTTTTGCTAATGTTTCAACAATCGCTTTGCCAATACCTCTTGAGCCACCGGTGATTAATACTATTTTATCATCTAAATTTAATTTCATTTTTTATCCTATAATCGAGTAACCCGCATCGACTGTGATGACTTGTCCCCGAATCAAATGCGCTTCGGGTAAACACAATAAATAAGCGGCATCTGCAACATTTTCAGGCGTCATGGTTTCGCCGGTAAATGATCTTTCTTTGAATTGCTCAATTAAAAAATCACGATTTGGAAAATGGCTTAAGGCATCAGTATCAACGACACCCGCTGAAATACAATTAACCGCGATATCATCTGGTGCTAATTCTAACGCTAATGATCGAACTAATGATTCGAGTGCCGCTTTTGACGCACCAATAAACGCATAGTTTGGAATAGCACGAATAGAACCTAAACTCGACATCGCAATAATTTTGCCACCTTTTGGCATTAAAGGTTTAGCCTGTTGTGTTAATAACGTTAATGCTAACGCATTCGTATCCATGCACCAGTGCCAATGTTTTTGCTTCATTTTAAGCGCAGGTTTTAATACCCCACTCGCCGCATTTGAAATTAAAATATTTAAGTGATCAAAACGCGCGGAAAATTCAACAAATAATTCTTTAACTGATTCCGGATCAGCGACATTACCTTTAATGGCGATGGCGTCAACCCCATAACTATCGAGTTCACTACATAATCTTTCTGCGACATCCGAGCTATTAAAATAGTTTATTGCAACACTCGCGCCGGCTTTTGCTAATTTACGCGCACAAGCCGCACCGATCCCTCTCGCGCCGCCAGATATTAGCGCAACTTGACCTGCTAATGGTTTTTCCATAATGTAATGCCCTTGTACACGTTTTAAATTATTGATTTTACTGTAGTAGCACGGTTAACCCGCACCTCAAAAAAATGTTATACAAAATTTGTCGAACTTAGCTTGTTTTACATGTATTGTCAACCAGATCACAATACCGTGATGCAAAAGATCGATACTTAAATATATCGTTGAAAAATGCCATGTTTTTGCCAACATAGCTTTAAGACAAGGGAAACGATTTTCTCATTGGGTAACTTACCATTTAATTCAATGCTACCAAAATGTTACTGTTAGTTTAGCTTGTTTTATGATGCTTTGGTGGTGGGGGATTTGAATCATCATCATTATCTTTGTAAGTCGAGAGTTCAAGTTTACGTTTGCCTAATTTCACCTTTGGAAAAAATCTTTGTAAACTTGCATAATCAGGCACTGGAACCGATTGATATTGTTTTAATCTCACTTCCCCAACTGCTGCTGTAAACGCACCCGGCAGAGCTCTATCTCGATTAAGTAAACGATCCATTAATTCCATATATCGCTCTGGTTCTAGGATACCTGCATCGTATTGTATAGTTTGGGGCATTACCAAATGTTGAACTGAATCATAATACTGAAGATTCATATAACAATAGTCCAATATCTGACGTTCTGAAAAATCATCAGGAAGATTTTCATTCATTTCCAAAACTAATTTAAATAACTTTCTATCATCATATTGAATAGATGCAAAAATATTGGAAAAGTCAGAATTGTCCCGATTTTTTTGTATAAAATCTATTATACTAATAATTTTTTCGATAGCCTTTATCGTAAACGGTAATTCATTTTTTAACAGCGATATATTTTTTAGTAAAAAATATTCGCATTCATTACTTTGCGGGCGAAAATCGGTTAACACTCCCTGTAAAGTTTTTAAATAATCAGCAATTGAACGAAATACAAAAATCAATCCTGAATATGAAGGATTGACTAAGCTTGGAAGTGAGATATTACTTAAATGGTTATCAAAAATTGGCTTTTCACTCGGTTTAATAAATAAATTACCACTTAAAATTCTAAACAAGGGATTCAATGTCGAAGTATCATCAAAAAAACTCTCGACGTCAGAAGCAAACAGTCGTTGAGATATATTAATTAAAGGCTCAAGTTTATCGGGATCGTAGAAAGGGCAATTTTCTTGAAAAATAGTTCGTTCAACAAGTGCTATAATATAGTTTGTTAATACCTGACTTTTTCTTTTTGAAGCATTATCCTCATTGATAGGTATTTCGTTTTGATTTGTCTCTTGATCTTCGTCCATTGGTTCAAATTGAGATTCTTGCGTCGCACTTTCACTAATGACAACACTAGGATCTATGATAAAACTCTGCAATATTTTCAACATCATTTTTGATTTTGCAAGAACTTGTTGGATTAGTGCTGTAGTTGCAATATTGACTTGTTCTGTTGATTGAGTAAATGGAAACGTAAACCATTTTGGATTATTTAAGTATTCAATTGGCAGTGCAATGATCTCACCATTTAATTTATATGGTACACTACAGAAGATATTACTCTCATCTTCAATTTGACCATCATCTACTCTAAACGGGTCTAACAAATATTGATTTAATACCCGTGAAATTATTGATAGACCAATATATTTACCCCAATCATTTCTTTGCCAATCAAAGGCATCATCAATCGATACAGATTGATATGGGGTTAAAATGGCATAGGGAGTAAACTCACTTGTACTAGATAGGCCTTTCGTTTCTGTTATGACTGCACCTGTTGTTTGCAAAAGACTCATTGAGAAAGTCGGTCTTTCAGCGGTTAGATGTCGATGATTTACTCGCTCCAAGATATTAATAAATAAAGTCGTATAATTTTTTAAAATCTCCGCTACAAATAAATCCATGTTTCGATTAATTCTATTATTTTCATCAACGGATAAATCTTGGGAACTAATAATGGTTTCTATTAATTCATCCGTAATGCTGGTTTCACTTAAATCTGGGAATACTACTGAGTCTCTGAACACACTTGACATATTAATCTTCTCAATTTTATTTTAATGATAATGGTGAAAATATTGTTGTAATTTATTATGAAATAATTAAAAGAAAATCATAGGTCTGCTGACAGTTAGAATTGAAGGAAATATTCAAGTAAGTTTGTTTAAATATCTGGTATATATAGACAAATAAAATTTGATCTTGTAATCAACTTAAAAATAGTCAGCGTGACGCTTAAGAAAATCGATAAAATTTAAATAAAATTAATGTAACTATTCACCAAATATAAGCTAAAACGTAGAAACGCTGAAAAGAACAGATTTTCCTTACGCGAGGGGGATTCTTAAAGGGGAGAATCGCGATTCTACCCTTAAGTGCCGTTAGCCTGGCTTTGCCAGGTTAGGCAGTATTATCAGGGTAACTATTTAGCATTTATGCTGAAGTTACAATTTATTAACTAATCCAATTTCGAATAAGCATTGTTACTTCTTCAGGCTGCTCCATTGAGGCGCAATGCGCAGCATTTTCCACCACCACATATTTTGAATCTTTAATATTATTATTTAACAAAGTAAATTCACTTTCTTCATAAACAATATCGTATTTGCCTTTAATGATAAGCGTGTGGGCTTTTATTTTTTTTAAAAGATGGAGTGTTTCATGATCATCAATCATCGCTTGCAGCTGATTAATCAGCATGTTCCGATGACAATGCGGATGCATTGCTTTTAATCTTTCGATTAAGTTTTCTTTATTAGGATGATCTTGAAAAAATGTAATAGTACTTAAACCGTCGAGAATTTGTTGTGGATCATTTTTTTCAACGTTTTGCAATAATAAATCAAGATAATGAATTGCGCGCATACTCGATGATGTCCACGTATCCATTAAAACCAAATGTTGAATACGCTCTGGCACATAAGCACTGGCTGCTTGACCGACCCATCCGCCAAGCGACGAACCCACAATAGAAAACTGACCTTCAACTGAATTAAATAAGTCTTCAACCATATTATACAAATTGGGTTTATTCGGAATAAAAACTTCACAATCAGCAATATCTTGCAAATGGGTGATTTGATGTTCCCACATATCACCTGTTGCACCTAATCCTGGAATGAAAATTAATTTCTTTTTCATCTTTCTAACACCACTCCGACTGTATCAGCATTTTTTATAGCATTTGGCTTGGCTAAAGTCATCTTAAAATGTTGAACACCTAAAGAATTTTGCAATAAGTTTGCTAAATGGCTCGCCAGACTTTCAATCAATTTGTATTCGCTGTTTTCAATCGCTGCGGTTAGAGATTGGGAAATTTTTTCATAATCGATTGTATGGCTTAAATCATCTGATTGTGCCGCGCGATTAATATCATAGGGCATTTCTAAATCTAACGTGATAGTTTGTTTAATTTGTCGTTCCCATGCATAAATGCCAATAGTCGCTTTTGCGGTAAGATTTTTAATAAAAATACTGTTCACGCCCTGCATCACTCATAAATTTAGCTAGAGATGACTATACCTGAATCAGAGCTGAAGCCCAATAGAGGCAGTCTGAAACAAGCACATTTCATTTGATATTACGATTGTTCTTATCAAACAGAACATGCTAGGCTTTGCCTCATTACAAATAGGGGTAGGGATTACAACACGATGAACCATCGAGTACTCGTTTTTTTAATGGTTATTTGTTCGGGGTTAGGCGGCATTCTTTATGGTTACGATATTGGCGTTATTTCAGGTGCGTTACTTTTTATTCGTAAAACGATTCCCATGAATGATTTCCAAATTGGTATTATCGTTGGTGCTGTTCTCGGTGGTGGCTTTATTGCAAATTTAATTACGGGCTCACTGGCCGATTTGTTTGGTCGTCGCACCATGATTATTATTGCAAGTCTTGTTTTTATCATTGGTATTGTGGCAATTTTAGAAACGCAATCATTTGTTTGGTTATTAGTTTCGAGATTAATTTTAGGTATTGGTGTTGGGATTGTTTCCGTTGCCGTGCCACTCTATTTATCTGAAGTCGCCCCCACTCGTGTTCGTGGTATGAGTGTCACTGTATTTCAATTGTTTTTAACGTTTGGAATCGTGTTAGCTTATTTTGTTGATTTGTTATTTACACCAAGTGGTAACTGGCACGGTATGTTTGCCGTTTTATTTATTCCATCGTTATTATTATTAATTGCCATGCTTTATCTTCCTGAATCACCACGCTGGTTAGTCGCAAACAAAAAAAATGATCAAGCAAAAAATGTTTTATCACGGACTCGTCCTCATTTTGAAGCACAAATAGAGCTAGAAGCAATTCATGACAGTTTAACGCAATCCAAAAGTTCGTGGGGGGAATTATTTTCAGCTAAATTAATTTTGCCTTTATTTATCGCTATGTTTATTGCAGCGAGTAATCAATTAACAGGTATTAATTCAATTTTACAATATGCGCCACTTATTATTAAAAAAGCGGGCATTCATTCTCATACCTTACTCATGAAAGATACGGTGGTGATTGGTTTAGTACAATTTATTACTTGTATACTCGCCTTATTTTTAATCGATAAAGTCGGGCGTAAAGCACTACTCATTATTGGTACGGGCGGATTAATTGTTGCAGATACATTTCTCGCACTGGTAGCGCATTCTCATATTTCGCTACATTTACAAGGTGTTTTTCAATTAGCAGGATTAATTGCTTGGATTATTTTTTACGCGATAGGTCCCGGCGTTGTGGTTTGGCTGGTGTTTGCAGAATTATTACCTACTCGCGTTCGCGGTCGGGGTGTCGCATTATGTTTATTTTTTAATTCATTATGCTCAGCTGTTTTATCGAGTGTTTTCCTCCCGATTATTGATCATATCGGCATGGCCAATACGTATTGGTTACTCGGATTTTTCACTTTATTATATTTCTTGGTCGCCGTATTTCTTTTGCCAGAAACCAAGGGCAAATCTTTAGAAGAAATACAATCATATTTTGAGAATAAAACCAAAATATATAAAGAAGTTGTTAGTGCGACTTAATTTTCAACTAAATTAAAACCTCCCAAGCCAGTCTTGGGAGTGTTACTTGATCATAATGAATTTTCATAATCCTACTCATCTGAAATAATCATTTTACGTCAATAAAAATTATCTTTATCCTTTCTCAAAAATAAAAAATGAGATTATATAAACATGTATTCTTCTCCATCAAATTTTTTCTCGATTTCTCATGGTCGTGAATTTTTATTTATTGACCAATTTGATACTGAGTTATTTATTTTCCTAAACAGCTTGTTTAATTTTTTAGAAAAATTCCAGGAACTTGAAGAATTGGAAAGTCATATTAAACAGTTAGTCCCACAATTTAAAAAACTTATGAAATTTCTAAATAAAACCAGCGTGAGTAGAATGCAAGCACAACGACTCACGGAAAACAAACGAATAAAAATATTATTTCAACTTCGCGATACGATACTAAAATCAAAGCATGAAGAAAGTTGGCCATTTCTAGATACAACTGCAAAATTAGGTATTATTCTAAGTCATTTAGATTTTGAATCTTTCATATTTAAAAGTAGCACCCATACCTCATCCTCAATCCATTTTACGAATACAGAATCGATAATTAAATGGATAATAGAACAAAAAAAAATTGACCATTTAATAAAGATGTTTGTTACATTGTTTAAACAATGTGAAAACGCTAATCAATTACGTGAAATAGTTGCAGCAAATTTAAAAAAAATTATCGAGCAAGAAGAAAACTTTTCAGAACTTCTAGCTAATCTTTTGGTAGATTGCCCCGAATTCTTCGCGCTGATTTTGCCACCACCATTATCTTTTGGTCAAGCGCCTTATTTAGTCACTGATGTCGATTTGGAAAAATTTTTTTCCCTATTACAACAGATAGGATTTTACGTAGAAAAAGAAATAGATTTATTGTTATTTAATTTATTTAACACACAAACTAAAGAAGAGTTTGAACCATCTATCATGACTTGTGCGAGAAAAGCAATATTAGCAAAAAAATTACTCGAAACAGAATATCGACTTTTAATTCTCCACTTTAGTACGTTGGCATCAATAATGGAATGGCTTAGCCTAAAGGACAGAAAAGTTGTTGTTAAAGGATTTAATTTAATCTCATTATTTAAAACTATGGAGGATGTATTAAGTTTTTTAAGAATGCCGCCAGAGGTAGCAGTATTATATTTTGTTGAAACTTTGACGTTCTTTCAAAATGAGTCGATACGAAATCTCATTTCAAACAAAAAAGAACTACTCACTTTATTATTATCAATACATCGTGATAGACATAAAGATGAAATGAAAAGTATGATAATTAATTTAATATCAGACCAAAGAATTGAGGATCTTTACTATCTATTAAAAACCGAACACATAGAAATTCCGGTTCAGCTTGATATCATTATTACGGAATTTTTAGTTGAGAAATATAACAAGCTTTGTCTTGAAATTTTTCTACAATCATTTTTATTGCTTGAAGAATCCGATCAATCCTTTTTATTAGTGCCCTATCCACTTCTCAATATTATGGTCACCTACATCATACCTGATATCTTTATAATACCTAATGCAAGATACTTACAGCAAATTTTAGAAACATCTTCAAAAGATGCGACTAAAAACAAAGCTAAAGATGCGTTACTTACTGCCATTTTTCAACAACAACCAGAATATCGATCAACAGTTATCTCTTATTTAATTAAATTTTATTCTAAAGAATTTGAACAATGGCAAAAAGAATCACAGGATCCTGCAAATCCGCTTGCATTAAAATATCCTAGTTTATTCACTGAACTCAAGCAATTTCCAAAAGAAGCGTTAGAACAAGAAATAAAAAATGCGAAAGAAAGCGTCGCTAAAAAATTACAACAAAGATAAATTGTTGAGTTTTATACATTTTTATTATGTTAAATTCATATTACTGATTATATAGACCTTTAATTTCAATAATTTAACTGAACCAATTTGAATGCAAAGTGTCATACACAATAGACAATATAAAGTAAAAAACATTCTCGACGATATAGTCTTCATGTAAACTATCTATCTCAGGCAATCAGTTTATAGGCAACAACATAATGCAGCAATATCTCGAATTTTTGCGACACATATTACAAAATGGTACTAAAAAAACCGACCGCACCGGCACAGGTACCTTTAGCACTTTTGGATATCAAATGCGATTTGATTTAAGCCAAGGTTTTCCTTTGGTTACAACAAAAAAAATTCACATCAAAAGTGTCGTGCATGAATTACTCTGGTTTTTACATGGTGATACCAATATAAAATATTTAAATGATAATGGCGTTAAAATTTGGAATGAATGGGCTGATGATAATGGTGATTTAGGCCCTGTTTATGGTCGTCAATGGCGACATTGGCAAACAGCAGATGGTCGATTTGTTGATCAAATAAAAAATGTAATTCACTCATTGAAATTTCAACCTGAATCACGCCGACATATAGTCTCAGCATGGAATGTAGGTGAATTAGATAAAATGGCATTACCGCCTTGTCATTTATTATTTCAATTTTATGTGAGCGACTATAAATTATCTTGTTTATTAATGCAACGTAGTGCTGATGCCTTTTTAGGTGTGCCCTTTAATATAGCATCATATTCTCTACTCACTCATATAATTGCTAAAGAATGTCAATTAGAAGTCGGTGAATTTATTTGGAATGGTGGTGATTGCCACATTTATCAAAACCACATCCACCAAGTTGAAACTCAAATAGCAAGACAACCATTGCCTTTATGTGAATTAAGATTAAAACGCGAAAATATTCCCTTTGAAGAATTGTTATTTGAAGATTTTGAATTTTTAAATTATCAATGCCATGAAAAAATTACAGCACCGATTGCTGTTTGATTTCGGGTATTGATCTTTATTAAAGGAGAGCCTCATATGAGCCATTTAAAATCGCTACTTAAACCGCAAACAGTACAAACGTTGCCTGGCAATGTCTCTGTTGCTGTTGCGGCAGAAATGATGAGTGCAAAGCGTATCGGAAGCGTGATCATCACACATGGGGATAGACCTGTTGGTATTTTTACAGAACGCGATTTATTAAATCGAGTCATCGCTGCTGATAAAGATCCCAAACACACCTCACTAGAAAGTGTGATGACTGGAAATGTGACCACTGTTACACCTATGTCTACCGTGAATGATTGTTATAAACTCATGAAAGATATTGGTTGTCGACATTTACCTGTTGTCGACAATGGTGAAATCGTTGCCATTGTGTCTATACGCCACGTCTTGGGTTGGACCATTGATGCCTTGAAATTTGAACGTGACCAACTGCAAGAATACATCACCACTTAATTTTTACGAAATTAATTTTATTTTCTCAAGTAAAAGCGCAATTGAATCTTGCGCTTTTTTTATCTTCTAATAGATCTCGAAAGTCTAGGTTGTGGTATAGGGTGTTGCTGAGGCTGAACTTCTTTTATTATTTTAATGTTTTGCGACAGTTTGCCCGTTAAATAGTTAAGTTGTTTAAATAATTTAATATACTCTGCATCTGTAAACTTTCTGGTTTGTTTGGCACGAGAAATTTGCGGTTTTTTTGGATCAAGTACTAGTCCATTGTTATTTGCAACCTTATCTAAAATTATAGCAATTTGATAACCATAAATTGCAAAAGAAGTATTGATATTCAAGGATGATGAAGCATAAGCACCTTCACTGCCAAATTTCTGTAGAAACTCACCATACTCCGCCAATTGAATTTTTAGATTAGCGATTATATTTTTATATACCTGTTTTAATTCTGCCGAAATAATCATCGCATTCATCTGATCAGTGATTAAGCTTATATATGCATTCATGGAAAATAATAAAAGTTGTTGACAGTCATGAAAACTTAAATATTTCAAGTCATCAGATGATTTTTTTAGCATATTATCCAAAAACAAAAAACGCGGTATCTTATTCTTTAATAATTCAGAAATAGCTTGCTGAAATAATAATTTCAAATTATGAATACAAAGTTGATAGCGTTTAATAATATCATTTAAATTTTGATTTGTAATCTCAGAAGTAGTATATAAGCAAAACTCCATACAAACAGCCTTTATAAATATTTCGAAATTAAAATAATCTTTAAAATCAGGATTCACACTAGTCAAATGATAAATAGCTGGCAAATCATTCTTCAAACAAAGCATATCCTCAAAAATAGAATAGTCATAAATCATAAGCATTAAAGCTTTCGCACCTTGAATCACATCCAGAAATTTGTTCCACAATATTTGTAATTCCGTATTTTGTGGAAATTTTGTGTTGCATTTAAATAACAATGTTTTTGATAGGAAAGTAGTGTCCCTGATATCGAAACACTGTAACATTTGTTCTCTAACAATAGCAGGCACAGAATGAAATTCAAATTTGATAGGTTGGACGATTAGTGGATTATTAGCATATTTTAATGTAGTGATAGCACTTTGAGGGTGAGCCCATTCTAGAGTATATTCACCCGTTGTTAACTTCTGACTTAATTTTCGTAATGTTTCAGCATCACTTGCCATCATTTATTTTCCTTGTTACTTAGCGTTTTTTCAATAGCATAAACAGAACAAAAATAAATTTATAATCGACATTTATTGGAATAGTGATGTATAGAAATAAAAATATCAGAAAATTGTATTGCTAAATGCAATTAACTCATTTAATTCGCATTTATAATAAAAAAAGCCCGTCCTAGTAATAGGACTTTTATTTATGACCTTTTAAAATATTCTGTAATACGAGGCTGATAATACACAACACAATCATGGCTTCTCGGTAAAAAATTTTGCTGAATGATATATGGAGGAATAAAAATATTTGCTTCTTTGGTATCGCATATTGCTTGAGGAAAATTTTTAATATTCGCACTTAGCGCTTTTTTATAAAATGGAATCGAATCCCCTAACCCTTTAGGTAAGGGAATAAATGATAAACCGCTTTTAGTTTTTTTAGCATTCAGTAATAGCGCAACTAATAATCTTTCACCAAAATACCATTGATAAGGTATGAGTGATTGTTCTGCAGGCATTGAAAATAGAGCCGAAGCACGATAACCCACTTCGCTTCTACAATGTGATTTCACATCTAAATCTAACAACTCAATATAACCTTTACGAAACACGTCCATTTTAAACTTTGCTAATGCTAAAATTTCTTGTTTAGGATCATTTTGATCAACAATGACATAATAGCCTGACGTTTCAGTAAAAGTTGGTATGCTATATTCTCTTTTAATGGTACGTCCAAATTCATCTGTCGTTGGGTTGTAGTTTAGTATGATAGGTTTTATTGGCATGGCTAGTAGAGTTATTGTTAATTCATAAATAATTGTCGATATCTTACTTTATATTACTGATTATGGATACCAGGGCGTTTTTGCTTTTAATCAGGTATAAACAAAAATATTAATTCTTACAATTAATCTATTTTTTGTATGAAATCAAACGCCTACGAAGAGATTTGACGTTTAGAGGCGATAAAATAAAGCAAACATAAGTTGATCATTAAGGTAATGGGTAAAGTACTCAATGAAACTTGATATAATACTTCCGGTGTTAAATTTAAATCAAATAATAAATGTTTTAATAGAAACCCAGTAATATCCTGGTAAAAAGCGCCAAATATTAAAATAATCATATTGGTAAAACCTGTCACCACTGCCGCAAAATGAATGGGATGTCTATCTTTATTGAGCGAAAAAGCTAATAACATGCTACTTGTCGCAAAGCCAAAAATAAATAATAAACACGATAATAAAATAAGCGGAATATTAGTTACAAAAATAATCACTATGATGGATAGCAAGGCTATGAAATTCCCCCACCCCATAATGACTTTTCGTGATTGAAAATATCGAGAAAATAATCCATTAACTGGTCCACCAATTGCAATACCAATAAAAATACTGGTATTTAATGTCGACGCTTTAACTGAACTAATATGATAAACAGAAGTAAAAAAAGGTACCCCCCAAAGCTCAGCAAATGCAATAATCGGTGCAACCATTAATCCGGCATAAATAGCGATTAACCAAGTTTGTTTATCATCAAAAATACACTTGAGATTATACGATGATTTCACCATCGTTTTGTTATTGTTAAATTTAGGATTGCCACGAATAAATAGAAGCATTAAAACACTAATAAATAATCCAATGATAGAAATCATAAAAAAACTTTGCCGCCAACCAAGATCATTGACTAACTTTGCATAAGGCGCTTCGCCTAAAATCGCGCCTAAGATCCCCACCGTGTTAGTTAAACCTACAACAAAAGGATAATGATCAAGTGAAAACCAATTTGAAGAAAGTTTTAATACTCCGATAAAAGCAAAGGCCGATCCGACACCAACGAGTAACCGACTAATAACTAAATAAATAATATGATCACTCAATGAGAAAATTAATGTGCCGAGAGATACCATTAAACAAGCGAGCGCTAAAACATATCGTAATCGGTAACGATCTAAAATATAACCCACGGGAATTTGCACTGCCGCACAAGCATAAAAATATAACGAAATAATAATAGCAAACGTTTGTTGATTCATCTGCAAACTTTGCATAATTGGCATCGCCATCACAGAAGGCGAAACACGTTGAAAAAATTCCATGCTATAAAATAGAGAAGCAATCAACCAAATTAACCAGGCAAATTTGCTATCGATTAAGGCTTGTTTATAAGTTTTTAATTTATTATCGTATGCTTGAAACATGTATTAAAACTATTGTAATTGGATGTATTTAAAAATAACAAATATTGTAAGGGTTTTTCAAGTGAATAATATTGTCAAAGCACACAAACAGACTTAATAAACCTGACAACTGGTTTAATTCTTTTTAAAAGCAATTTAAAATATTGCAATAACTTTATTACAACGTCTGTCAAATCCAATCCTTTAATATAATTAAACTGTAACTATTCACCAAATTTAAGCAACAACGTAGAAACGCTGAAAAGAACAGACTTTCCTTACGCGATGGGGATACTTAAGGGGAGAATCGCGATTATCCCCTTAAGTGCCGTTAGCCTGGCTTTGCCAGGTTAGGCAGTATTATCAGGGTAACTATTTAGCATTTATGCTGAATAAATGAAATGGACCCACCCACTTTAAAACGGCTTCGTAA
>CAYGUK010000061.1:0-22695 GCA_964352985.1 uncultured Legionellales bacterium | reverse complement strand
AGCGACCAAGAAAAGCGCCTCTTACTCGACCGATTTCATGATTTACTGCAACAGCATCAGTTTTGGGATATGATTTTAGCCGATATTTAAATATGAGGGGATTTCTGAGCGTTATCCTAGCACATTCTTTTTTGTATGTCATAAGATGCTTGAAAAGTTCAATTTATGATTTTAACTCAGAAAATATAAGGTTATTTTAACAGTATTATTAATTTCTATTCTCGTGATATAGACTATGTATATTGAAAACTAACGTCGCCAACATATCGCATTGGTAAATCCAATTGCATTACCTACTAATCCTTCTGCACCTGTATTGGTGAGCGTAAAATCTCCGCAAGCATCATTCGCTTGTGCCGTAGTAACAACACGAGTTGCTCGGATTGTATAAGTATTTGGCGTTTGGCTAAGAATAGACAAAGCATAATTTCCATTTGGTGTGGGTGATTCTACACCTAATCCCGGAATCGTTGCACCTACATATGTGTTATTTGTGGTGTGATAGCGTTCTAACTTTGCAGCTAAATCAACCAGTGCTGTTGTTGCTTCTACTCGTCTTGTTTTTTGAATATGTGAATTATAAGAGGGAATAGCAATCGCAAGAGTGATCCCAACGATAGCGATAGCTATCATAATTTCAATAAGCGTAAAGCCTTTTTCAGGGGATGAGATCATGATGTTTCCTCCAAATAATCGCTTGAATTTATGCTTGATTAATATTGGCCATATTGATTGCTGGTTTTAATCATAAGCCATAGCAATTAGGTTGCATAGAATGCAAAGTCATAATAATTAGTCAGTAAAAAGCGCATGTTAGTTCAAGAAATAATTACGATTAATACAACAGTCTTTTATATGACTTCATAACATATTGATTCTACATTCTTTTAATGCATACTTAAATCATTATAGCCGTAAATTTTCGCTAAAAAACTTTGCGTGAAGGTGGTACCCAGTTTATCGGCAAAGCGTTCTAAAAACCCTTGTTTGCGAGTATAATCAACATGATATTTAGTATGAAGAATATCACGCATTACACCACCGGTGCTTTTGAAGCCATCAATCAAACCTATCTTTTTAGCATCGATCCCACTCCAAATTAAGCCTGAAAATAAATTAGGATTATTTAAATCTAAGCGTTTGCCGCGGCCTTTTTCAACGGCTTGAATAAATTGTTGATGGGTTTCATCGAGGATGCGTTGGATATATTGTTTTTGTTGATCTGTCATTGGTGAAAAAGGATCAAGAATGCCTTTGTTTTCACCTGCAATTAGCAAACGCCTTTCAATACCCAATTTTTTCATGGTATCAACAAAACCAAAACCATTAATCATGACGCCAATTGATCCCACTAAGCTAGAAGGATTGGCATAAATATCATCTGCAGCGCTAGCGATATAATAAGCGCCTGACGCACACACATCTGAACAGACAGCATAGACTTTGGTATCAGGATATTTTTTTCTAAGACGCATGATTTCGTTATAGACGTAATCAGCTTCGACAGGTGCGCCGCCGGGACTGTTGATCCGTAAAATAACACCTTTGGTATTTTTGTCTTCGAAAGCACGCCGTAAACTTGTGGCGAGGTTATCGGCACTGGCTTTGCTACCAGGCATAATAACACCGTTAATATTAATAATTGATGCGTGAGGTTCCATTGCATCTTTAGGTTCGTTTTTTGTTGGCCAGAGAGCCACAATAAAAAGCGCAATATAAATTATAAAAACTAATTTAAAAAAGATATTCCAGCGTCTTGTTTTTCGTTGTTCTTTAAGGCTAGCAAAAACGAGTTGTTCTAATACTTTATGTTCCCAATTTGATTGATTGTTTTTTTGCTTTTTAAGATCAAGATCGTCATTATTCATTTGCTATTCCTTAAAACAAACGAATTTAGTATAGGCAGCCCCTAAAATAAAATCAATAGGAAAACTTGAAGTTAAAAAGTTTGCCCAGATATATATTGTATTGAAGAAATTATATCTAAGAGGTAGTGACAAATGCGCATGGATAAATTGACCAGTAAATTTCAAGCAGCGTTTAGTGACGCACAGTCAATTGCAGTGGGACGTGATAATCAATTTATTGAACCACTTCATTTGATAAAAGCCTTGCTTGATCAAGAAAATGGTACGGCGCGCCATTTGTTAACACAAGCGGGTGCAAATGTGCCGATGTTACGCTCGAAAATTGATGAGTCGCTAGATAGGCTCCCCGAAGTCAGTGGTACAAGTGGTGATATTCATGTCTCCAATGATTTAATTCGATTATTAAATTTAACAGATAAATTATCGCAAGAGAAAAAAGATCAATATATTTCAAGTGAGTTATTTTTATTAGCGCTTATCGATGATAAAAATAATGTTGCAGAACTTTTAAAACAAGCCGGCGTCACTAAAAAAGCCTTAGAAAAAGCCATCGATCAAGTACGTGGTGGCGAATCAATAAATGATCCCAATGCCGAAGAACATCGTCAAGCACTCGAAAAATATACCATTGATTTAACCACCCGTGCTGAACAAGGAAAATTAGATCCGGTAATTGGTCGTGATGATGAAATTCGTCGGACGATTCAAGTATTACAACGTCGAACAAAAAATAATCCTGTATTAATTGGTGAGCCTGGGGTGGGTAAAACCGCCATCGTCGAAGGGTTGGCGCAACGTATTGTGAACGGTGAAGTCGCCGAAGGCTTAAAAAATAAACGCGTATTAGCATTAGATTTAGGTAGTTTAATTGCAGGTGCGAAATTTCGTGGTGAATTTGAAGAACGCTTGAAAGCAGTTTTAAATGATTTATCAAAACAAGAAGGTCAAATTATTTTATTTATCGATGAAATTCATACCATGGTGGGCGCAGGTAAAGCTGAAGGTGCAATGGATGCTGGAAATATGTTAAAGCCCGCTTTAGCACGTGGAGAATTACATTGCATCGGTGCTACAACTTTAGATGAATTTAGAGAAAATATTGAAAAAGATGCAGCGCTTGAAAGACGATTCCAAAAAGTATTAGTGACGGAACCTTCAACTGACGATACCATTGCAATTTTACGAGGATTAAAAGAACGTTATGAAATTCATCATGGTGTCGAAATTACAGATCCTGCGTTAGTTGCGGCTGCAACATTATCGACGCGTTATATAACTGACCGCAATTTACCCGATAAGGCAATTGATTTAATTGATGAAGCAGCATCGCACATTCGTTTAGAAATCGATTCAAAGCCTGAAGCGTTAGATAAATTAGATAGACGATTAATTCAATTTAAAATTGAACGTGAAGCATTAAAAAAAGAAAATGATGAAGCATCAAAAAAACGTCTTGCAGATTTAGAACAAGAAATTAAAGAAAATGAAAAAGAATATGCTGATTTAGAAGAAATATGGAAGGCCGAAAAAGCACAAGTTGCGGGGGCTCATCATGTTAAAGCAGAATTAGAAAGAGCTAAAACAGAATTTGAAACAGCGAAACGTGCGGGGGATTTAGCACGCATGTCTGAACTACAATACGGTCGCATACCAGAATTAGAAAAGCAATTAAATAGCGCCATGCAAAATGAAACAAGTGATAAGAAAACTCAATTATTTCAAGATAAAGTGACCGAAGATGAAATTGCTGAAATTGTGGCGAAGTGGACGGGTATTCCAGTTTCTCGAATGCTTGAAGGTGAAAAACAAAAACTCTTACGCATGGAAGAAGAATTACATCATCGTGTAATTGGGCAAGATGAAGCAATTAGTGCTGTCGCCAATGCCATTCGACGTTCACGTGCCGGCTTATCTGATCCCAATCGACCTGTGGGATCCTTTTTATTTTTGGGTCCAACCGGTGTGGGTAAAACTGAATTATGTAAAACATTAGCTGAGTTTTTATTTGATACTGAAAGTGCGATGGTGAGAATTGACATGTCTGAATTTATGGAAAAACATTCTGTTGCGCGATTAATCGGCGCACCACCAGGTTATGTTGGTTATGAAGAAGGGGGATATTTAACCGAGTTAATTCGTCGTCGACCTTATTCTGTTATTTTATTAGATGAAGTAGAAAAAGCTCATCCTGATGTATTTAATATTTTACTCCAAGTGTTAGATGATGGGCGTTTAACTGATGGCCAAGGTCGCACAGTTGATTTTCGTCATGCGGTTATCGTGATGACTTCAAATTTAGGTTCGCATGTAATTCAAGAAATGATCGATGAACCACTCGACAAAGTTGAACATGCGGTGATGGAAGTTGTGGGTCAACATTTTAGACCTGAATTTATTAATCGAATCGATGCGCAAGTTGTTTTTCATCCGCTTCAACGCCAACAAATTCATGCGATTGCAAAAATACAAATTGAACAATTAGCAGAACGTTTAAAAGCGCATCACTTAGTTTTAAATGTAACAGAAGATGCGCTCGATTTAATTGCAAATTTAGGATTTGATCCAGTTTATGGTGCAAGGCCTTTAAAACGTGCAATCCAAGTTAATCTTGAAAATCCTTTAGCACAAGAAATTTTATCAGGACGTTTTGCGCCGGAATCTCTGATAAAGGTAGTTGCTCATAATGGTCAGCTTGGATTTGAAGTTTAAATGTCAATAAATTAAGACACTTAGCTTAAGTATTTTAGTGAAATTATGTTGAACCTTTAATGGGGCTAAGTGTCTTAATATCACATGAAGAATGATTCTTCCCCTAATCTCATCTCTTAAACTAAAACAAATATATTAAATAAAAATTTTTTGCTCAGGCTTATATTTTAATAGTGCAATAATTTTGCGGCTAGTGAATTCTATTGCCAAAAACACAGTAAGAGGTATGCGATGTCTGAAGCTAATTTCACAAATTTTTTAGAAGCGTTAGGTGCGTTTGAATCGGGTATCAATCCCATTCAAACTTATTCAGAATTTTATCTTAGTAATTTAGGATTATTTGATCCCAATCGGGGAAAGATGGATTTAAATAGTGTGAATATCAATGAACCAAATGATTTAAAACAAATGCAATATCATGTTCACAACACATTAGGTTTTCTCGGTAAATATCAATTTGGTGAACCACTACTAATCGATTTAGGTTATTACACACCCGCGCCGTCAGGTTATTATGGTAGTACGGCAACCAATGAATGGCAGGGGACCTTCACTGGAAAAAATGGGGTTTATTCCAAAGAAGATTTTATGAGTGAAGTGCAAGAGTTAGCAATTCGTGAAGCATTTGCCATGAATATGGGTGTGATAGAAACTCGATTAGCACAAGCGGGTAAATCAATCGACGATTTTTTGGGGCAAGAATTTCAATACACTTATCAAGGTCAAGTGCAAACTACTGTGGTAACAATTTCTGGAATTTTAGCCAGCGCACATTTACAAGGTCCTGGCGGTGTTGCCAATTTATTATTAAATAATGCTGTTAGTTTCGATGAATATGGTACCAATATTTTATTATACATGGATAAATTTGGAGGGTATCAAACACCGTTTGGCACAGCCGCTGATGATATTTTATCCGGTAGTGATATCAGTGAAACTTTCGATGGTGGGGGAGGCTATGATATTTATCAAACGGGTGATGGATTAGATAAAATTATCATTGATAATAATGGTCAAAACCACGATGTGATTTTAGATTTTGATATAACAAAAGATGTTTTATCATTAGCAAATTTTTCCAATTTAACATTTGCAGATTTACTCATTACTAGTGATGATGATCAATTTGCGTTAATTACTATGCCAAATGGACAAACCATTACGCTGCAAGGCGTGATAGCAAGTGATGTGACAGAATCTATATTTGTTTATGGTCCTTATTTATTAACTTGGCATGCTGGCAGTGGTGATACAATTTTAAATAATTTTAATGTCACTCATGACATGATTGATTTAAATTATGCGTTTGCCACGAGTAATCTTGCGTTATATGAAGAAAATGGATCGACTGTCATCGAAGTGGTCGGTAATAATCAACGAATGATTTTACAAGATATTTCATTAAACGATATCGAACCTTTTCATTTTGTAAAAGCGCCGGTTGATTTTGCTTCTTTTTTTGAATTAACCAATGAAGATACATCGCCACCGCCAGTAATTAATGATGCGCCGACTGACAATTCTTCTAGCTCAGTTCAACAATATGTTGGTGTCAATATGCGTGGTATTAATATTTCAGGTGCGGAAGCTGGTGATAATATTGATTATGCGATGCTTGGCATGCCAGGTTTAAATGACATGACCTATTACATTGAACATGGCATGAATACGATTCGTTTTCCAATCCGTTGGGCTTATATTACAGATTCTGCTGATGCGACTACTGCTTCAGCTGAGGGGCAGGAATATTTAGCTGCCGTGAGAAGTGCGTTAAGCGAATTACTTGATGCTGGGTTAGATGTTATTTTAGATTTGCATTCTTATATGCGTTACAGCGGAAGTGGTTATACTGGATCTGGAAACCAAATTGCGAATGCCGATCAAATTTATAAAATTTGGCAAGTTATTGCTAATGGTATACATGATGTTGCCAGTGATTATAGTGATAAATTGCATTTAGAAATTTCAAATGAACCCAACAGCATGGCAACCATGCAAGTGTTAGCTAATAATAACGCGGGGATTGCCGCTATTCGGGATGCGGGTCTTTCCAACATGGTGGTATTGCAAGGAAATAGTTGGAGTGGATTACATTCTTGGCATAAAGTGGGATCTGCGACCGATGGTTTAAGTAACGCTGAAGTGTTGATCCCGGCAAATATTATTGATCCCTTAAATAATTATGCGATTAGTGTTCATCAATATGTAGATTGGAATGGAAGTGGTACCTCACCTGTGGGCCAAAGTTTAAATGATTTCATTAATTATTTAAATTTTAATCAATTTATGGCGTGGGTTGCTGAACATGACGTGAAAGTTTTATTAGATGAATTTGGTAGTGGTACACAGGGAGGCGCTATTGCTGATATTAATTATTTATTACAACAAGTAGAGGCAAATCCTTATGTTGAAGGACAAGGCGGATTTTTAGGTTGGGCTGCTTGGGTTGGTGGTCACACTTGGGCGCAAAGTAATTTTAATTACGTTGGACCTAATCCAGATGGCAGTGATAATTTACAAATGACAGCAATTTATTTAAATCATTTAACACATTTAGGTGATTATCAGCCTCCTGTAATTGATGAACCGCCACCACCACCAACAGATGATGGGGATGATAATAATAATCCACTACCAGCAAGTGACGATCACAACTTACCTTCTACAATTATTTCATGGGAATGGGGGGCACGAGATTTAATTCATCAATTTGTGTTGCAAAATGATGCCATCAATTTAAGTGCGTTTTGGACGAGCTTCAATAAAATAAAAATTCATGGTGATGGTGAAGGTAACACGGTAATTGATTTATTGTCGATTGATAATCATTTAATTACATTAGTTGGTGTCAACGTTAATGAAATTACGACAGCAAATATTGTCGGTGTGAGTGGTCATATCACATCAGCTTTAACAGATGTTAAAATTAAATATTATTCTTTTGATTGGGCATATGGCCAACAACATTTAATTAATGATTTTGATATTAATACGGGTGTATTAGAGTTTTATAGTTTTTCATCTAAGTCTTTTAGCGATTTAACGCTTTCACAAAATAGTGTTGGGGATGTTGTCATTAGTCTACCTTTTAATTCACAAACCATTACGTTACAAGGTATTACCTTGGAGCAACTCAGTGATACCAATTTTGAGGGATTAACGGGTCAATTTAGTGATATACAAAATATTTATGAACCGCCTGTACCGGATGATCCGCCTGTTGTTCCAGATCTTCCACCAGACGAGCCTGAAGAACCGGAAGTTCCTGAAGTACCCGTAGAACCACCAGTGACGCCACCACCTTCAGAGGAGCCACCACAAGACGATGATCAAAATGATCATCAACAAGGTGAAATATACATGTTTACGTGGAACTGGGGTGCGCAAACAGTCATTGATAATTTTGATCTTGATTCAGATGTCCTGGATTTATCAGCGTTCTGGACGAACTTTAATAATTTAAGTTTATATGATAATGCCAATGGACAAGCTGTGATTGATTTGCTCGATCTAAATAATCAAACGATTATTATTAAAAATATCAGTGCATTAAATTTAACGGCTGATAATTTCAATGGCGTGCAAGGTGATGTTAATCAAGCCTTTGAAAATGGTGAACAAAACGCCTTAAGTCCTGATGATTTATTAATTTTACCTGTTGATGGTTTAAATGTTTTATCAGCTGCATTAGGTGATCCCTTAATTGGTACTGATAATACTGATGTATTTAAATTTACCTATGATTGGGGAACACATCATGTTGTCGACAACTTTAATCCGACGCAAGATAAAATTGATTTAAAAGATTTGTGGACGACACCGGATAAAGTGCAAGTGTATCAGGATCAGCTAGGAAATGCTGTGCTTGATTTAACGGCAGTGGATAATCAATTTATTACGTTAACTGGTGTGAGTCAGGAACAACTTTTAAATGCGTCGATTATTTTTTAATGAATATTACATTGTTAATTCCCCAAGATGGAGCTTGGGGAATTTTGATTTAAGCACGTTTTTTTTGTGTGACGGCAGATAGCGTTCTAGTTAGTTCTGCAGATGTTGAGTTTAACTTCTTGGCTTGTTGTTCATCATCTAGCGTAGGTGGTGCGACATCGATGAAATGGGAAAACTGGTTTTTTTTGAGGTAGTCTTCAAAATGGGGATTTACGTGTTCTCGAATAAATTGTGTTATTCCAGGTAGTGCTTTATCTAGAAAAGGTAAAGCAAAACTTTCGCCATATAGAGCAATAATTTGCATGGCTCTAACAATAATTTCGCTGCCCACTTTGCGTGAAGGATATTTATATCCGTTAAATAAAATATTTAATGCATATTTTTGTTGTGGTGAACTGTCTTCATTTTTCATAATGATTATATTCGTTAGACCCTCTTCGATAATTAAGTTATAAGTATTTTTCGCGGTTCTATCTGTTTTATAATAGGGTTTTGTGTGATTTTCAAAAACTTGATTCAATAAAAAGTGCATGCCTTCATGAGTTAAAACTTCAATAAATTGTTCAGGAGTTAAATTACATTTATACTTTATGTAGATTACATTTTCACCTGAATAAAGACCATGTACTTTTGTTCTATGTGGAATAACATCTATTAATTGATGTTGTGGTATTACAAATATCACGAGACTATTCTTTTTGGAGTTTATACAATTAAGAGCGAGTCCCTGAAAAAGAAAAGTAAGTGTTGGTTGTAAAACCACTTGTTGTATTTTACTGAGTAATGCACTAGTAAAATCTTCTAGGGGACAAAAAATTTGTTCAGCAATTGCCACTTGTATTGTTGGTTTAACATGCGGGATGGAAGTAATTTTTCTTGATAATTTAGGTTGCTGGCATTTTTTCATAAATCGAATATTTAAAAAATAACAAAAATTGACAAAATCTATTCTACGCATATCTTTAGGTTCAAATGATTTTATAGTTTTTATCAACAATAAGGTGAATTCATGATCATCATTTCCACCTGCGTAATAAATTGCATTTCGATTATTCCCATCTCTGGATGTTATTTGTCTCACTTGTTCATCAAAAGACAGTTGTGAAAAAATCAATTGTGCTAAAGCGACATTTCTTTGATATAGCGCAGTGACAAATGGATATCGATTATTGACATCGAGACTTGTTAAATTAAAGGGATAAAATGCTACACCCGATTCGTCTTGATAAGAAAAACTAAGTATGCAGTTTATAGTATCCACATCGCCAACAACGAGTGCGGCTTTAAAAATTTCAGCATAATATAATGAGGTTGCTTTTTTAGGGCATAATTTTAATATTTGTTGGAGTTGTGGAAGGTCTCTTTCTTTAATAACGTTTTCACAGGCTAATCTAAAACAAGCCTTCTCGACTATCGTTGGTTCATGATTAATACTCAATAGGGTAGCGATTATTCGTGGACAATCACTATTAATTCCAGCATGATAAATATTGGCAAATTCTTCGGGGATTTTATCCCATCGATCAAAAAAATCCGTAATTTCATCTTGACTAAAAAATTGTAACAGTTGTTGCTGTATTTCTTCTAAATGGGTTGTGATGAATGTGCGATCATTTAATTTTATTGCATCGAAAAATTGTTGAATGATAGGTGAGCTACCAAGCTGATGACTTAGCATAATAATTTTTTCTTCTAATTTTTATTTTGATAAAGTTTACTTGTATCTATAAAATAAGCAAATGAAATTTTACATACGATAAAATGAAAAAAAATATCAGACTGAGAAATAAATTAAAAAAGGTGGTGATATCAAAAATATCACCACCTTATATTTTTGCTAGGGAAGAAGTTGGCCGCGAATTTCACCGTCTTTATTCAACGTAGTATGGAGATTCACATAGATTTTACCTTGTAATAAAGCTGGTACGTCTTGTGCTGGGACTGTCCATTCACCCGCCAAAACGCCTGAATTACTATCGGGACAAGCACCAATTAATGTCGGCGCAGGTTTACCACAAATGGTTTGAATAATCGGACCGTTTGTCGTGGCTGCCCCGTCATGGAAATGAGCCATGAAGGGTGCTGAGCTAAGGCCCGCATAACTAATAAAGAATTTAAGCACTCGTGTTTTAGGATTAAATAAATATGAACTGCTACCAATCGCCGTGGCTGGCGTATTAGCACTTGTTTGCGACGCTTCTTGTGGCACAGATACAACAGCATGCATAACAATGGGCTGAGTGACTGGCACTGCTTTGGGTACGGGGAGGGGTTGATTTTTGGCAAAGCCAGCTAAACTTGTTAAGCATAAAGACACACTTGCAAGTGTGATAGCCAATTTGTTCATGTTTTGAAATCTCCAGGTAAGTTGGTAACAGTTCAGTATAACAATATCATCACACGGATTCTAATAACAATTTAAAGAATTGATGGATTTGATAGGGTGGGTCTATATATCTTTTGTACTTTAAAAGGAGACAGGATGAGTTTGATATTTTATCTATATATAGTAAATGAAATTTTAGTTAATCTTGCAGTACCATCAGAATATCTAAGATAATTAAGTTTTCAAGTAGCAGCAAAATTGCTAAAAAATTCGAATAAAACAGTAGAGTTAATTATCTTGTAAAAGTTCTAACACTCACTAATATATTTAAAAAAACTTTCTTCATCTAAAGGATGAGAAATGTAGTGTCCTTGAAATAAATAACACGGATAATTTTTTAGTTTTTCAATTTGTTCAGCTTGTTCAATACCTTCGACAACGGTGGTTAAACCTAAATTTTCACACAAATTGATAATCGCCGTGAGAATCGTAAAAGCACGTTTATTTTTTAGCATGGCGCGAGTGAATGATTGATCGATTTTAACAATATCAAAGGGTAGATGTGTTAAATAACTTAAAGATGAATAACCTGTACCAAAATCATCGAGTGCGAGTTTAATGCCGAGGTCATGTAATTGGTGTAAGACGACTTCATATTGTTTAATATTTTCTAAAATAACACTTTCAGTGACTTCAATTTCAAGATATTGAGATTCTAAATTTGTCATGTATAAAATGTCGGTGATCGAATCAACAATATCTTGTCTAGAAAATTCCTTTGCTGATAAATTAATACTGAGGCGAATTTTTTTATTATATTTTTCATGGCATATTTTTAAAAATTGACAACCTTTCAATAATGTTGATTTCTCAATATCAAGGATTAAGGCGGTTTCTTCACAAAGTGGCATAAATTCGCTGGGCATGATAAGACCAAATTGTGGGTGAAGCCAACGGATAAGCGCTTCGGCGCTTTCAACTTGATTGGTTTGAATATTAAGTTGCGGTTGATAATAAAATAAAAATTGATCATCTTTAATAGCCCGTTGAATATCATTCTCCATGATCATTTTATCTTTATTATCAGCATTCATCGATGTTTCATAAAATTGATATTGATCGATATTTAATTTTTTCGCATAGTGAAGTGCCGTATTTGCATGTTGCATGAGTAGTGCTGCGGTATTTCCATCATGTGGATAGATACTAATACCAATACTCACCATGATATGGATTTCATGTTCTTCAATTTTAAAAGGTTTGTTAAATAATGATTTTAATTTATCAAGATAATCTGTAATTTCGATATTTCCCATGGTATCAGCCACAACAATGGAAAATTCATCATTTCCAAGACGTGTAATTAATTCACCCTGTGTTGAGTTTGCACGCAAACGATTGGCAACAGCTTTTAAAGCTAAATCACCAACGTGATGACCTAATACATTATTAATATGTTGAAAACGATTTAAATCAATAAATATCACCGCAATTGGAAAACGATGTTGATCTGCTTCAAAAATTAAAGATGACAATCTTTTACTTAAGACTTCGCGATTGGGTAACTCTGTTAATGAGTCATGAAATTTATTTTGAATAATTTTTTTTTGGTTTTCTTTTTGTGAACTAATATCCATGAAGGTATACATTATTTTTTGAATATTTCCAAGATGATCTTTTATCGCGGTCATAGAAAGAAAAGCAGGGAATTTATCACCTGATTTTTTTCGCATGACAGTTTCACCTTGCCAAATGCCTTCATCTTCTAAGCGATTAAAAATTTGTTCAAATAAAGAGTCACCGGCAAATTCTTTATCAATTAAGTTGAGTTTTTTTCCTAATATAGAACGTTCATCATAATTAGTACTTAGGGAAAAGGCGGTGTTAATAGATTGAACGAGATGATTGTTATCTGTGATAACAACAGATTCAATTGCACTGTTTAAGATCCGCTTAGCTTCTGCATGTTCAAGATAAGTATTATATCGTTTAAAGGCATGTTCGATATTTTGTAATAATGATTTTTCATCCCAAGGCTTAGTTATAAATTTAAAAATATGTCCATTATTTATGGCATCTGAAAGTGAATTAAAATCAGCATAACCACTTAATATAATTCGGACGGTATCAGGATATAGATTTTTCACATGAGATAAAAATTCTGAACCTGACATATTGGGCATGCGCTGATCTGAAATGACGACGGGAATATTTTTTTCAGATAATATTTGTAATCCTTCTTCACCACTTAATGCGCTGTGTACGTGATAGCCCTTAAACGTCAGCTGACGTTTTAAGGTGCTAATAATATGTTCTTCATCGTCGACAATTAATATATGTCGTTCCATTCATTGTTCTCCATATTTTCACATGTGTGTTATTAGTCAACATAACGATGACATTCGCTGGTATACCAATCAAATAAACTTTGGCAATAAGCTGCCACATGTGAGGGGGACTTGTAGTATTTATGATAGTCTCGACTACAATCTTTTTTGCTTAAACACGTTTTGCTACAGCTACTAATAGCGATACTTTTTCCAATGGGATTTGCAATAGCATCAAAGGTTGCACTTTTATTTTCTTGCAACAACTTTAAATTCATTTCACGGCAACTCTTTGCTAAGGATGTTGCATGTCCATAACGCGCAAAACTAAAGCAACAACTTAACAATATAGAATAACCTATTGATCTTGCAAATTTGACATACATGCAGCGACTCTTTTGGCATGGATATGATATTAAGTATAGTACAGTATCGTTCAAGGTAGCACTGACTTTGATTTTCCTAGGACAAGAGCTAATCATTGCAATAGTTTGTAGGATAAATTTTTAAAAACTTGGAGGCAATTACTTAAAATGAATGAGGTTTACTTATTTCCCCGAATAAACTGACGTAACATTCAATCTCAGTCCAAAAATAAGGATTAAAATAATGGCTTTTTCAACTATGATGAATTCTATTAAAAAGGGTTTAAATATTATTTCACCCGGCGTTAAATTACTAAACTGTGCTAATTTTACGATTGCTGTGCTTTCTTATTGTCATCGAGATGAAGCAGTTAATGAGCTTGATGGTGATAGTTATTTTATTTATCTGTTATCAACTGGTTTAATAACGTTTAATGATTTTTATCAACTCGTCAGTTGTGCGAATTCTAATATTACAGAAAATGCAGCACTTAAAGCCTATGATACGATAGTGTCATGTTTGAACTCTGTCAATTCAAGTTTATTTTTATTTAATCCCTCACAAGTATTTACTAAATTTGGTTTAGGTATATCTGGTTTAGTATTAAATATGTTTCGTGTCACTCATCGTTGTGTGGCGATTAAACCTCAATCGCAAATTACCCCTCAAGAAGGGGAAATTAGTTTAGATGTTGAAGATCCCGGTGCTGTGATTGAACCTGTTTTCACTACTGACACTAATACAGTAGCAAGTAACAGTCATTCAAATCGAATGACGCCTAGTGGCTTAGCTAATTCATAGTAAATATTAAAGATAAGTTTTATCGTTTTAATACAATATAAACTAAAAGGTTTAACAGTTATTTTTATCTTTGATATTATTGCTCATCCCGAAGGGAGATTTCACATATTTTAAAATTAATCTGAGCAATGCTAGAAAATATTTTATTTGAAAAGTTTTAGATTAGACCCATTCTGCTTGTTCTTGCCATTTAGATATTGCGAGTGGCTTTTGGGTGAGTATTTTTTCTAATAAAGTATTAGCATCTTCAGCAACAATCAAACGTTGACGTTGCTTTAAAGGCATAAAATCCTCTGTTGCGACATGATCCATAAAAGATAATAATTTATCGTAATATCCGCCAATATTGAATAAGGCAATGGGTTTGGCGTGATAGCCTAATTGCGCCCAAGTCCAAATTTCAAATAATTCTTCTAATGTACCAATCCCGCCTGGTAAAGCGATAAAAGCATCGCTTACATCAGAGATAATTTTTTTTCTTTCATGCATGTCTTTGCAAACGGTTAATTCATTTAAATTTTGATGAGCAATTTCAACATCGATTAATGCTTTGGGGATCACCCCTAAAACCTTGCCACTTTGTTTCATAACTTCATCTGCAATAATGCCCATTAATCCAATTTTTGCGCCACCATAGACTAATTCCATTTGATGGCTGACGAGTGACTGAGCTAATTTTTTTGCGCCATGTTGATAACTGGTTTTTTGACCACGGCTTGAACCACAAAAAACAGCGATTTTTTTAATTTGATTTTCAGTCATTGTCAGCATCCTAATTATCAATAGAAAATGCATCATAGCGAATATTACGAAAAACGGCTAGCTTACTTTTAACTGTCAGGACGTTTTAGGAAAGGTTTCATGACAACGTTTTCTGAACACGTGCTTCCTGATACAATTTAATTTTATTTTTCAGGATAAAATGATGGAAGGGATGCTTACTCTACAAGAATTATCAAAAATGGTAGAAGCGAAAACAATCGATACCATCTTAACTGTATTTTGTGATTGTTATGGACGCTTAATGGGTAAACGATTAAATGCGGATTTTTTTCTTGAGTTGATTGCGTCACAACAAGGGGTTGGCGCATGTAATTATTTATTAACCGTCGATATTGAAATGCAACCGGTGAGTGGTTATCACTTTACAAATTGGGAAAAAGGGTATGGTGATTTTTCCCTGCAACCTGACATGAATACGCTAAGAATTATTACTTGGCTGGAAAAAACAGCATTAGTGATGTGTGATGTAGCCGATGAAAAAAGCCACGCATTAATCGAAGTTGCGCCACGGACTATTTTAAAAAAACAATTAGATCGTGCGAAAGCATTGGGCTTTACTGTTTTTAGCGCCTCTGAGTTAGAATACTATTGCTTTCAAGATAGTTATCGCCAAGCGCATGAAAAAAAGTATCATCAACTACAATCGTTGGGTTGGTATATAGAAGATTACGATATGTTGCAAGGGACAAGGCATGAAGTCATTACTGCTAAAGCGCGTCGTCATTTGCAATCCTCCGGCGTACCCGTCGAAAATTCCAAAGGCGAATGGGGCCTAGGGCAACATGAATTAAATATTAAATATACTGATGCGCTTGAAATGGCAGATAGGCATTTATTATTAAAACAATGTTTAAAAGAACTTGCCGAACAAGAAAATATGAGTGTGAGTTTTATGGCGAAAATGGATAAAGCGCAAGCGGGTTCAAGTTGTCATATTCATCTGAGTTTGTGGCGTGAAGGAAAGAATATTTTTCCAGGAAATAAATCATTAGCAGGACTAAACGTTAACGATGAATTTCAATATTTTCTTGGCGGTTGGATGAAACATTGCCCTGACATTATGGTTTTATTAGCGCCAACTATTAATAGTTATAAACGTTATCAAGATGCTTCTTGGGCACCCACAAGATTGGGTTGGAGTGTTGATAATAGGACGGCAGGTTTTCGTGTCGTGGGGCATGGGCAGAGTCTTCGTATTGAGTGTCGTTTACCTGGTGCTGATTGCAATCCTTATTTAGCGTTTGCAGGCGCCATTGCTGCTGGACTTGATGGTATTGAAAATGCTATTTTACCACCCGATTGTTATCAAGGTGATGTCTATCAAGCACAGCAAATTAAAAGTGTTCCACTTAATTTAGCCGAAGCAAACGTTTTATTTTCACAAAGTCAATTTGTGAAAAACGCCTTTGGTCAAAGTGTGCAAGCGCATTATACACGCTTTTATGAAAATGAATGGCAAGAATTTATGTCGACTGTTACTGATTGGGAAAAACAACGTTATTTTGAAAGAATATAAAACATGAAAAAACAACATCCAATTATTGGTATTACTACCTACGGAATTAATGATAAAAATCATTTTTATCTCCCTGCTAATTACGTCCAAGTTGTGAGAAAAGCAGGTGGGATCCCCGTTTTATTACCACCAGGTGATAAACATATAGAACAAACTTTAATATCACTTGATGGCTTAATTTTTAGCGGTGGTGGCGATATTGATCCGAAATGTTATAAAAAGAAAATGCATAGAACGATTTATAATCTCGATAGTGTGCGTGATAGTAGTGAGTTTAAATTAGCAAAAGCTGTATTAAAAACGTCACTGCCTACGTTAGCGATTTGTCGAGGCATGCAAGTCATGAATATTGTTATGGGTGGTAATTTACATTTACATATTCCAGATGTGTTTGGTCAAAAAGTAAAACACCGTGCGCCGCAAAGAAAACCAATTACTCATCAAGTAGAATTAACTAAAAATTGCGAATTAAAAAAAATATTCCAAGCAAGAAAATTTCCTGTCGCATCCTGGCACCATCAAGCTATTGATAAATTATCAAAAGATTTAGTTGCTGTCGGCTTTTCTGCCGATGGTGTAATAGAAGCAGCAGAAATGCCTACCCATCCCTGGCTATATTGCGTACAATGGCACCCAGAAATATCAGCCGATCGTGATCCTATTCAGCAGCGATTATTTCGCGCTTTAGTCACGTGTCTGAAACAATAAATATCTTTTTAGAGGAATGTGATTCATGCAGAATTTTAAAATGCTACTTAATGGCGAATTAGTCAGTGCAGAAAATTCATTTAACGTTATTAATCCCGCAACAGAAGAAATCATCGCGCATTGTCCTGATATTTCTCCGCATCAATTACAAGACACGATTGAAGCGGCGCATTTTGCTTTTCAAACTTGGCGCGAGTCATCGCTTACCATGCGTAGAGATGCAATTCGTAAAACCATTCAAACCATCGATAAAAATCGTGATGAATTAGCTAAATTACTCAGTCAAGAGCAGGGCAAACCACTGGCTGCTGCACTGGGTGAACTTGATAGCAGTATAGAAAGAATGCGTCATCTTTGTGAATTAGAATTACCACATGACATTTTACAAGATGATGAAGATTTTCGGGTTGAAGTTTGTTATAAGCCTTATGGTGTTGTTGCGGCAATCTGTCCGTGGAATTTTCCTGTTGGTATTGCCTTATCTAAAATTGCCATGGCGACATTAACTGGAAATGTGGTAATGGTAAAACCGTCCCCTTTTACACCGCTAACGACATTACGCATTGGTGAATTAATTCAACATCATTTTGCCAAAGGCGTGGTAAATATTATTGGTGGCTCAGATCAAATTGGACAATTATTAACGGAGCATGCTTTAGTCAGAAAAATTAATTTTACGGGCTCTGTTAAAACAGGACAAGCTATTGCTAATGTTGCTAATCATGATTTTAAACGTGTTACTTTAGAGCTTGGTGGAAATGATGCAGCTATTGTTTGTGATGATGTTGATGTCGATAACGTTGCGCCTGAACTTTTTTGGTCAGCATTTGCAAATTGTGGTCAGATTTGTATTGCAACAAAACGTTTATATGTTCATGAAAAAATATACAAAAACATGATAGAAAAATTAAAATCCATCGCAGAAAGTGTGGTTGTAGGTAATGGTTTAGATGAAAAAGTCACGATGGGTCCTTTAAATAATGAATTGCAACTTAATAAAGTTATTAATTTAGTGGAAGATGCAAAAAATAATGGCGCTGAAATTATTTGTGGTGGTAAGCGCTTAGCAACGCCTGGTTATTTTTATCAACCAACAATAATTACACATGTTAATGATAATATGCGTATTGTTAAAGAAGAACAATTCGGTCCAGTGTTACCTATTTTAAGTTTTAACGATGATGAAGATGTTATTCGTCGTGTTAACCAAACGACTATGGGGCTAGGCGGAACAGTTTGGAGCAAGAATTTAGAACGTGCGACTCAGTTGGCCGCGAAAGTTGAGAGTGGTATTGTTTGGGTTAATCGTACTTTTGCCGCGCATCCTTTAGCACCTTTTGGTGGAGTTAAAATGTCAGGTATTGGACGAGAAGGGGGACATTGGAGTTTTCTATCAATGTTGGAAACTCAAACAATGAGTATTAAAAAATAAACTAGATTATTTTATTAAAAAAGAAAATGGAGAGTCTTATGCAATTGGAAAATAAAGTGGCCGTTATTACCGGTGCTGCAAATGGTATTGGTCGTGAAAGTGCTCTGTTATTTGCACGTGAAGGTGCAAAAATTATCGTTGCCGATTTAAACCAAGAACAGGGTGAGCAAACTGTCCGCGATATCATTGAATTAGGTGGGCAAGCTCAATTTGTTCGAGTCGATGTATCAAAAGCAGTAGATTGTAAAAAAATGATTAATGCTGCGCTTGATCATTATTCAGCACTTCACATTTTATTTAATAATGCGGGTATCATGCATGCAAATGATGGTAATACGGAATCTACCTCTGAAGAGATTTGGGATTTAACCATGAATATCAATTTAAAAGGGGTATTTTTAGGTTGTAAATTTGGGATCCCTGCCATTAAACAATCAGGGGGTGGCAGTATTATTAATACGGCTTCTTTTGTTGCGTTAATGGGAGCGGCAACACCACAAATTGCTTATACCGCATCAAAAGGTGGTGTCCTAGCGATGAGTCGGGAGTTGGCCGTGTTACATGCTAAAGAAAGTATTCGCATCAATGCGCTTTGCCCAGGACCACTTCATACTGAGTTACTGATGAATTTTCTCGATACCAATGAAAAAAAACAGCGTCGACTAATCCACATTCCGATGGGTCGGTTTGGTTATGCTGAAGAGATTGCAAAAGCCGCTTTATATTTAGCGAGTGATGCCTCATCTTATATGACAGGTGCCACTTTTAGTGTGGATGGTGGTATTACCAGTGCTTATGTGACACCTGAATAATCATTTCACTGACATAATTAGTTAAATGTCACTATAAAATACTTAAATTTGTTTTAATCTACGCATCACGATTGGGATGACGTATACTATTATTATGTTAATTTTTAATTAAATATAAGTTGATGTTTAAATGGAAGTGAGATTTCCTATTAATTTATTAATAATTGATGATAATGAAATTGATAGATTATACTATGTTCAGCAATTATTAAAAAAAGGTGAAGGTTTTTTTTAATTTTATACATGCCAGTAATTATCTTGAAGCTTATAGCGGTGTGATATCGCATGATATCGATATTATTATTCTTGATTATCATATGCCTGGTCTCAATGGGGTACAGTTATTAAATAAATTACATGTCGCTTCAGAAAAACGCAGTCCTATTGTCATGATCACTGGCGGCAAAGAACCTGATCTTGAGTTTCACGCCTATAATTTAGGTGTAATTAATTACCTCGAAAAATCTTCCCTTGATTCAGATAGTTTATTTAGAGCATTAATTGATGCGTTAAAAGAATATAACAAATATTAATAGTTTAAATATTCTTGACAAAATAACCTGATAATTTATTAAACTTTTTATGAAATGAAGTATCTAAGCAATCAAGAAGCGTGAAGTTTACTTTAGAATTTTGGATAGATTATTATACCATGTTATTAACCTTACCAATTGAAGACTTCACGAATAACAGATTTTTGGGATTTCTAATCAAAATCAGATTCTCATCATTCTATTATATATCATCGTGTGCAGTTATATAGGATGTTGTTATGAATATCATTAAAGCCGTTTTACTTCTCATTGTTATTTTCGTTGGCATGAAAGTATTTGCAATTTATCCATTTGATGGTCAAAGTTATTTAAACGATATAGAGAATGTGACAAATGAGTTTTGTGCGTGTGACTCACAATATTGTCGAGATACAAATAGTAAAGAATTTTATAAACTTTATGACTATGTTTCTCGATTAGATTTAACAAGTAGCGAACAAAATCGATTTTCTCGGGCAAAATCTATGTTTAAAACGTGTAATAAGTGATTGTGATTTATTATTTAATTACACATAGTGTTGAAAATTACGTAAATTATTTTGATTTATTATCTACTGAAAAGGATAACTTAATATTGAAATCTCTTTGCTGTTTATTTTATTAGCGAAAAATAGGAGGTGGATAGTTCTTTTATAAACCTATTTGTTACAATTTAAATAGTACTGAAATAATTTCAGACAGATCATTTGAACTCCGTTAAATGATTGTATAAGAAAAAATGAGTAAAATATTAGGTTTTTTTCAATTGATTAAAATGAATGCTTTTACGTTTTGTTAAACTATAAAAACCATAAGCCGATAAGCTGGATCCTTTTCCGCTATCTAAATAACCGGTCCATGGTAGAGCCGGATCTAAGTAATCACATCGATTTTGAAAAACAGTACCGGCATTTAATTGTTGAGCAAAATATTCAGCAAGATGATTATCATTCGTCCAAATTGATGCGGTTAAACCATAGCATGAGTCATTCATGTATTTTAAAGCTTGTTCATGATTTTTCACTTTTAATACGGGCAATACCGGGCCAAAACTTTCTTCTTGCATAATAACGGATTGTTGATCAACATTACTGAGTAATGTTGCAGGAAAAAAATTACCTTCGGTATCTAATCGTTTACCACCGGTTAATAACGTTGCGCTATGCTTGAGAGCGTCTGATACTTGATGTTCTAATTCATTGAGTGCTTGTCGACTCGCTAATGGGCCCATTGTAGTTGTTTCTTGTAATGGATCGCCATACTGATATTGTTGGAGTAGGGATAACGCACGTTGTAAAAACTCATCGTAATATTTTTCATGAACATAGACTCTTTCGACTGCGCAACAAGATTGCCCGGCATTATAACATGCGCCATCAACAACATTTGTAACAGCAGCATCAAGATAAACATCATCACTGATATAAGCAGGATCATTACCACCTAATTCTAACCCAACATCAATAAACCGAGAGGTGGCAACTGCTTGATAGATTTCACGCCCTCCTGGCACCGAGCCTGTAAAAGCAACATGAGCGATACGATTATCTTGAATGATTTTCGTTGTTGTATTGTGATCAACGATAATATCGATTAATAAATTTTTTATTTCTAGGTGACCAAAAGCTTGATGAAAATGTTGACCGATTAATGCGGTTTTTGCAGAATGTTTTAATAAAACCACATTTCCTGAGAGTAGGGCAGGTATAACAATATTAACTGGTATTAATAAAGGGTAATTCCATGCCGCTATATTAAAAATGATTCCTAATGGCACGTGTTCAATTCTTCTAATAAAACCTGGCTTTTCAGGAACTATGTTGGGAGCCAAGACATTAGAAGCAATTTCGATACAATAATTTGCCCGTTCAAAAAATCCATTAATTTCATTTAACGATTGTGTGATAGGTTTGCCCATAGCAAGACTAATATCTTTTGCGATTGTCGTTTTATTTTCCTGAAAATAAGTTAACCCTTGTTTAATAATTGCAATTCTGTCTGTTAACGTCATGGCTTGCCATATAGTAAAACTTTCATTAAGCGCATTTATTTTTTTTTCAATGTTTGAGGCATTATCGTAAGGAAGTGATGCTAGCGATTGTTGGTTGTATGGGTTAATTACTGTTAAATCCACGTTAAACATCCTTGAATAAAAAAGCTAATATTAAGTGGTTTTGGAAGGGATAACAATGTTAAAATCGCGCCACATTTATATTATCGTAAAGAGGAAGCTGTCATGTCGTTGTATCAAAATATGTTATTAGCCGTTGATTTTTCTGCTAGTAATACAAAAGTAATTGATAAAGCGGTTGCTTTAGCAAAACAAAATAATGCAAAGTTAAATCTTATTCACGTTGTTGAGCCTATTCCTGCTAATAGTTATGGCTTTGTTGATGTCATTGATTTAGAAGTTCATGTTATTGAAAAAGTTCGGGACGAAGTGGCGAGACTTGCGGCTGAATATAATATTCCAGAAGAGCAACAATTTATCGAAATAGGCCATCCAAAAATTAAAATTATGGAATTCGCTAAGCAACTTAAAATTGATGCTATTGTGATTGGT
>CAYGUK010000060.1:0-23018 GCA_964352985.1 uncultured Legionellales bacterium | reverse complement strand
AATGATAATAATCATCTGCAAAATGTTTCAGAACAAAAATGGTATAGTGCAACATTAGCAAAGTTAAATTTATTGTATCAAATCGAACAAGCTCAAATTGAAAACTTAAAACAAATTACCAAAAGAAAAGCTAGTCAAATAAAAAACATATTGATATTACAAATTCTTTTCGCATTAATATTTTTAATTTTAAGTTCAACTTCAGCTATTACCATAGCAAAAAATATTAAACGTCGAACAAGTAATTTAATAAATATCGCAGATAATATTGCTAACGGAAATTTAGACAGTATTATAGATAAAGGTGCGAATGATGAATTAGGTCGATTACTTAACTCTCTCAATATAATGCAGTCTAATTTAGCGGACCGTAAAAAACAAGATGCTATTCACACTGAAGAATTAACGAGGATCACAGAAGCACTTAATAATGCATCATCCCCTACTATGGTTGCAAACAAAGATTCACATGTGTTTTATACCAATAAAAAAGCAAACGTATTACTTACACAATATCAAGGAATATTAAAACTTAAACCAGGAATAGATTTTAACTGTAAAGATCTATGTGAATTCAGTCTAAGTGAGCTGATAAAGCTGAGTGATAATCCAATACTTAATATCCAGGAATTGACAAATCTTACCAACATAAAAATTAATATTGATCAAATATCATTAGATGGATTTATTACACCTATTTTCAATTCCAAACAGCAATACATCGGTGCCGTATTCGAATTAATTGATGTTACTTCGGAAAAACTCATTGAAAAAGAAATAAGCAATGTTATTGAAAATGTAGGTAGTGGGATACTAGATATTTCTGTAAATTTAGAAGGTAAAAATGATTTCTTTTATACAATAGCTGAAGGCATCAATAAAATCATTGATATCAATCAGCAATTCATGATTGATGTTTCTACCACTTTTGGTGCGATGGCTGAAGGTGATTTAACTAAACAGATGACAGGCGATTATGATGGCATGTATCTTGAAGTAAAACGATTTGCCAACAAAACCATTGAACAATTAACTGGAGCTATTTCAAATATTCGACACACCAGTTCTGATGTCGAAGAAAAATGTAAAGAAATTGCAAATAGCAATTTAAACTTAAGCCAACGAACTGAAGAACAAGCTAGTTCTCTAGCTCAAACAAATTGCACTATTCAAGAATTTTCAAGTCAACTTAAAAACACCGCATTACAAACTGCTGCAGCAAATAAATTAGCACAAGAAGCCGAACTTAGCTCAAAATCCGGTAGCCAAATAATTGCAGAAGTGATTACCTCGATGCATTCGATTAACGAAAGTAGTAATAATATATCTGATATCATTGGTGTGATTGATGATATTGCATTTCAAACGAATTTATTGGCATTAAATGCCGCCGTTGAAGCAGCAAGAGCAGGAGAACAAGGCCGGGGTTTTGCCGTTGTCGCAACTGAAGTCAGGGAACTTGCGCAACGAAGCGCAAGTGCGGCTAAAGAAATAAAAGCATTAATAGATGATAGCGTGAAAAAAGTTAAGAATGGTTCTGAGCTCGTTACAAAATCAGGTGATGCGTTAGATAAAATTAATCATGTTGTGCAATCAGTCAATAAGATTATTAATGAAATTGAAATTGTCGCAAATGAACAAGCCGAATCTATTACACAAATCAGTACGACATTTGATCAAATGGATGATATTACACAACAAAATACTGCATTAGTTGAAGAAACTGCGGCAGTCAGTCAAGTTATGGGCGAAAAATCGGGTGAGATGATTAAAATGATGAATTTCTTCACGCTCAATCAATCAGTAAGCTTAACCAATAAACTTGATCTATCGCCGGCTAACGATGCGGCAAACTTTTTAGATTTTGCAGAAGAAGACAATAATGAATGGTCTTCTTTTTAAGTTTATTATTCGTTAGAAATTAAAATAAAAGCAACAACGCACTCTTTATCTGTGCGATTTTCCCAGGCATGCCAGGTTCCACGTTGAATAGCAATATCCCCAGCTTTTAAGGTGACTTCTTCAGTATCTAGTATTAACACCACTTCACCTGATAATATGATGCCATAATCTAGTGTATTAGTACGATGCATGAGAATATGTTTTTCCATTCTGGCATCATCATATACATTTTTATCAGCATATCGATGCCACAATTTTTTCATCTCTTCTTTTGATAAATTATCAAAACCACTACCTTGTGGCTGAAAATACCAAAATCTAACAGCAGTCCCTTGTTTTGGTGGTGTTAAAGTTGGTTTATTCTTATCAATAAGATCCAAATTCGATTCACAAATAGGTTTTTCGTTTGATCGCCATAATTCAATACTCGTCCAACCAGGATTGATTGTTTGATCATAAGATATCCCTTGATCTTGTTGAATTATAGTTGAATTACCATCTTTATCCACCCCAGTGACTATCCGTTGACTCATTCATCTTTCTCCTAAAAATTTGTTACTATATTAGTATTCAGCCATTGTGGACTGTAATTAAATTAGAGATTATAAAATAAAATATAATAATTAAAGTGTGTTTTCATATAAAAAAGCACTGTTAGAATAATAATTTATAATAAATGCAAATCAATTTTTTAAAAAACAAAATCGGCTGCTGTAATCACTCCGCCAAAATTATCAAGCGTTATCGTATCAACACCTGGATTTAGCAAAGGATCTAAATCTATCACCGTATTTAAACCCACCACTGTCACAGAAACATCACCAATTCCAGCAAAGCCATAAGCGCTAACATCCAGTAAATCTAAAGCATCATTAAAATCAAAAATCGTATCATTACCACTACCCGGTGCAAAAACAAATAAATCTGCTGCTGAAACGCTCATTGCATCGGCACTAATATTAATAGCATCACCATAAAGCATGTCATTCCCTGCACCACCCGTGATAGTATCTTGTCCATTGTTAAATTGCGAAGGTTGCAAAATAGCATCTTGTAATACATTTACAATAATAGAATTAATATCACCATAAATAATATCATTACCATCACCACCATTTATCACATCATTCCCACCAGTAGTAAATGTATCAGGAGATTCACCGGCATTTACATTAAATGTCGCGCCTCCTCCCGAATTATCAACTGTTGAATTGATCGTTACAATTGACCAATCTCCATAGAGAGTATCATTATCATTACCGCCATTTATAATATCATCACCACCAGTAACTTGTGAGTTTGCCGAAGCATAAAAAAATACAGCATCATGTCCAAATGCACTTAGATTTAGAGTTAACGAATTATTATCACCAAATATTGTATCAACGCCATCATTCCCATTAAGGGTGTCATCCCCAAGTTCAACCTTCACTAAAGAACGAGTTGTATTGCCTGAAACACCAGTATTTTGTGCAATCACTTCAATGGAAAAATCTAGCTCATCACCAGCTATGATGTCATCAAATATTGACCCATTAGCGATATCATTAACTGTAAAATCAGAATTATTTGCTAAATTAAATGTAAATTGATTAACGTTTTCAGTATAGTTAATAGTTGTATTTGTATTACTAAGATAGATATTGGGATCTGTCGTTAAGTAAATCGTATTTGGAGTCGGATCTAAATCTATTCCACCATTTAGCACACCGCCGTTATCACGTACTTGAAAAGTAAATGAAGGTTCGATGGAATAATTAAACACCGTTGATATTAAATTAATAGAATTTGAATTATCTGGCTTAAATTGTAAATTTGGAATATCAGCAGCAACAATTTCATCTCCAGCAATAACTGGAAGAGCATTAAATAACAATATACCAGAATTCGGTAATGTGGTAATAACCACACTTTGAAATCCATCTCCTTCAACAGGATCACTAAATCCAAAATCATTCGCAACGAAATTATAATTTTGATACGTATTCCCAAAAGCGTTAAATGATATAATGTTATCAGAACCACTCGGCGCATCATTCACAGGCTCTAGTGTTATTGGAATCAATTCAACATCACTAAGCAGCGTTGCATCCGTTGCCGTTACCCTTAAAATATCTCCAATATTTGAATTAGCATTCCCAATATAGCTTAAAGAAGCTAATGAATTAATAATGTCACTTTGAAGCCCTGAAATCGTTAAATCATTAGAGAAATTTGCCCCAGCTGAAATTGTCGCACCACCAAATAGAATCACGCTTAAAAAACCCGATATAACATCTAACTTCAGATCAGTCAGATCACCATCAGGATCACTCACAGATAATCCAGGAATCACAGTAAACGTATCTTCGAATGTATTAATCGCCACAGGCGCTGAAATAGCAGGTGGATCATCAACTCCATTAACGGTAAGAGTAACTGTCGCTATATTACTATTACCAAATCCATCATTGGCCACATAACTAAAAGCATCAATACCATTAAAATCCAGATCGGGGATATAAGTAAAAGTGCCATCCAAATTTAATGCTAATAAACCATTAGTCACATCGGTAATTAAGATTGAACTTAATGGATCACCATCGATATCACTATCATTATTTAAAATACTATCTGCTAAATTTCCTATAAAAAAACCATCTTCATTTAGGGCATAAGCATCATCAAATGCAACCGGCAAATCATTCACGGGATTCACGGTTAAAAAAACTGTCGCTATATTACTATTACCAAATCCATCATTTGCCTGATAACTAAAAGTATCAATACCATTAAAATCCGGATCAGGGTTATATGTAAAAGTACCATTAAAATTTAAAGTTAATAAACCATTAGTCACATCGGTAATTAAGAATGAGCTTAATGGATCACCATCGACATCACTATCGTTATTTAAAATGCTATCTGCTAAATTTGCTACAAAAACAACATCTTCATTCAGGGTAAAAGCATTATCAACCACAACCGGCAAATCATTCACAGGATTAACTGTAATAGACACCGTCGCAATATTCCCTTGTACTGTTCCATCAAAACTCGCATAAGTAAAAGAATCCACACCATTAAAATCGAGGTTAGGTAAATATAAAAAACTACCATCGTTATTTAATATTAAACTACCATTTGTGACATTCGTTATTAACTGAGCAATTAAAGGATCACCTTCTATATCACTATCGTTATTTAATACACCATTTGCAACATTAACAACAAGAGGGTTATCTTCATTTGTCGAATACGCATTATTAAAAGATAGCGGTGCATCATTAACAGCATTAACATTTATCGTGACAAGACCAATGACACTTGTAAATTCATTATCAGTTAATTGATAACTGAAAGTATCTTGACCAAAAAAATTAGCGTTAGGTGTGTAATTAAAACTTCCATCTAAATTAAATAAGAGCGTACCATTTGATGTAGAACTAATTAAACTAATAACTGCGTCATTTTCAACATCGATATCATTCGCACGAATACCATTTGCTGTTGCAACAATTAAATTCGCATCTTCATTTGTAGTGTAACTATCATTAACGACAATTGGTGAAGTATTCGCAGGACCATTACTACCGGGGCCATCACTACCCGGTCCATTATTTTCTGGTCCATTATTGCCAGGCGGATTAGTGGGTGGCTCATTAATCAAGATAAAATTATTTTCTTCTGTGCTTTCTGCAATATCATTAGAATTTAATAATTGTCTAAAAAAATTAAAATTTGATGTGAAAATATTGGTGAGTTTATCTTGTGTATCAATTGATTTTTGTAAATCAAAGATATTTTGATTTAATCCATAGTTTTTATCGACATCTGTGTTTAAAAGAAAGGGACCAATAAATTCACGGTCTATATTAAAATCAGGACCTTCTGATAGTTGAAATACATTAACCGGAATAGATAAAGAACCAATAAAATCACCATATTGATACATTCTGCCATCACTATCAATAATCGTGAAATCTCTATAAAATTGCACATTAAACGATTGACCATTCTCACCTAAGATATTAACTTGATATTCATCATTAAAAAAATTGGGATTAAAATTATTAAATCTAAGTTGTTGAAGATTAACGTTTTGCAATTTAACACTGTTATTATGATCCAAAATCAATAAATTGCCATTCAAGCTAAATGCAGAAGCATCTCCATTTTTATCTTGAACTTGAAAATTATTTAATATCGAAGGCGTATTTGCCGGTGGAGTAATTAGATCTTTAAGTAAAAAAATCTTATTAGATATCTCTTTAATCATCATAACACCTCAACCCACTTCAACTTTATACTCAAGCCTGAGGTGTATATCCCTATGCTTTTGATTTATAGTCCTAATTTAACCTCAAATCATTTTCACCTAAGTTATAACATTTCAACTGATAATTTGTTACAACTATAAATAAGTGTAGCATAATATTATAATGTATTATTCCACAATGGCCTAAAATATATAATGCTGAACTTTCAGGGAATTATATGAAAACCTTGTCAATCAAAAGCCTTTTTTAATGAGATACTACTAATTACTTGTCGTTAATTCACAATCTTTTTGACCACAGCCGTATACATTCGCGATTGACCCTTGCTTCCAATTTGACATATCTTTAGGATGCCAACCATTATTAATAGAAAAAGTTGCCGCAATATTTAAATCGCCAGAGGAGTTAGGAATACTATAAAAACACATTGAAGCCTGATCATTTTTATCATAAAGCACATAATTTTCATTCGTCCGTAAAGCCGCATAAACACCAGGTGTTAATATCGAACAATTTTGATCACTATTCACCAAACTTAAATTATGATTATTGACCGCTTTGGAAGGTGGTGCAAATTGCCAAGTCGCATCCGGCATAACACCTGCCGTTGTGATATAACATTTACTTTTAGCACCCGTTACACTCGCACATTGCCCAGGTTGTGTTGCTTCACAATAAAACACAAACCCAGATTGACATTGATAGTCATTAGCAAAGCTTAAATTTGAAATCCCTAAAGCACTAACCAATAAAGTAGACAATAATTTTTTATTCATATAAACACCTGTTGTTTATTATTAAATAGTGGATTTGAATTCTATATAACTAATAACGAGAACTCAATTACTTAGCTAAATACTTGCATTTTAATTGAAAAAATGCAATATAGTGAAATTTTATTAGATTCTACGTATTCAAACGTAGCCATTTTTATTTTACTAAATTTTTGCGGTGAATAACGCCAGCAAAAATTACTCTAAGCACAGGGTTTTTTAAATGCAAAAAATTGGTCATCTAAATGATAAAAAACAATTAACACTCTTCTCTGATTATCTCAAATCGAAAGGTTTAGATAATACCATTCGAGATCATGAAATTTGGATCTATGATCATGAACAATTACAATTGTCTAAACAATTATTTAACGAATTCACCGAAGCAGAAGATAAATCAACTTATAAAGTGAACATTAAAACCCGCCAAAAAAAACCGATCCCCAAAGCCCATTCAAAAATTGGGCGATTACTAGGAAACCGTATCGGTCCTGTTACTTTATTATTAATGATCATTTGTATTATCGTTTATTTAATTGGTGCAACAGATGATAATGCAATATACCAATATTTATATTTCTCACAATATCAGACCGGCATGCCGGAAATTCTTCAAGGACAAATTTGGCGATTATTCACACCAATGTTTATTCATTTTAGTATTTTTCATATTTTGTTTAATATGTATTGGTTATATGAATTTGGCACATTAATCGAAAATAAAATTTCCATCATATTATTTATGGTGCTAGTTCTCATCATTGACTTAATAGCAAATCTAGCACAATACTTAATTGCCCCATCTCTTTTTGGTGGTATGTCTGCAGTGTGTTATGGTTTGTTTGGTTATCTTTGGATTCGATCAAAATTTGATCCCTGGTCAGGTATTTATTTGAGTCAACAAATTGTGGGCCTTTTTATTATTTGGTTAATCTTATGTTTTACAGGATATCTTGGCCCCATTGCAAATGTCGCTCATGTAACCGGACTCATCGTGGGAATTATCATCGCATTCCTCCACAACATAATAAAAAACAGTAAATTATCGAAACGATCATAGTCAATCACTTAGCATTTAATATTTTTCGATTGAAGTCGATATTTAATTAATATTATCGCAAATCATGAGAAACAAAGATTGACGCTACAAACGAGTTTACAAGCAATTCGTGGTGCTATTGCTTATACCAATAGCTTGGCGCAAGATATCGCTAACAGTCAAACAACAGGATATCGCGCATCCCTACCCAACCAAACAAATATTCTATTAAATAATACTTTTCAACCTAAAAACTTCTCACCATCTACAATTAATTATTCTGGACGACAATTAGATTTAGCACTCAAAGATGATGGCTTTTTTCTAGTACAAAATCAAAAAGGAAATAATTTATTAACAAGAAATGGTCAGTTTTTTATAGATAAAGCAAATTATATTGTTGATAGTCAAGGCGCAAAATTACTAGATACGAATTCTGAAGTCATCCAAATAAAACCACAAACACTCAGTCCTAGCGCAACTAACAATATTGATTTCGATATTAATTTAGATAGCACAAATGTGATCCTAAATACGCCATTTAATAAAAATGACTCCTCGAGTTTTAATTATAAAACCTCGACCACGATTTACGATAGTTTAGGCCAGGCCACTCAAGTAGACAGTTATTTTACTAGAACAAGTGCGACTGATTATTCAGTAAATATCTATGCGGATAACCAATTAATCACCAATGGTCACATACAATTTTTTGCAAACGGCACCACGGCGAATTCACCACAATTGACAAATATTAGCTACAACCCTAATAATGGCGCTGAAATATTAAATTTAAATTTTGATTTTACCGATGTAACATCCCAAGCTCATCCCAATCGTATTGTTAGTATTAGTCAAGATGGATTCAGTTCAGGGGAATTAACTCACTTAGATATTAATAGCGATGCTACAATTACGGCATTTTATGATAATGGACAAAAACAAATTATTACTCATTTGGCTGTAGTTGCTGTTGCTGATCCTAATGAGTTACAAGCCATCGGCAATCAATATTTTCTAGCAACAAATCAATCAGGCGCACCCGTATTAAATTCTGAAGCTACAATTTTTACAGGCGGCTTAGAAGAATCAAATGTTGATCTTATTTCATCGCTTATCGCCTTACGCCAAACATTACAGTTTGCGAAAGCAAACATGATGAGTTTACAGGTAGAATCAAAATTATTAACTGAATTTATCGAGAGTGAAAAATAAAGACTCTTTACAAAAAAAAAATAACATAATATAATTCAACCTTGGTTGTTTCGGGCAGCCAATATCCACTAAAGAGGAACTCACCCGACTCATCACAATTAATTACACATAAATCACTTTTATAACAGCAATTTGTGGATCAAGCTGGGTGTACGGAGGTGAAATATGGGTAATACCCCACTCGATGAATTTAAAATAAAAGCATCAATTTTGCTTAAACAAATTCAAAATAATGATCCTATTGGTTTTACGCGCCTTTCTGTGTTGAATCAATTCAATGATCTCAGTCACGCTGATATTAAGGCATTGATAAAACGTAAACATGTGTTGCACGTTATTGCTTTGGAACATGGCTTTACTTCTTGGCAAGAGTTAAAAAAAGATTTTGATGAAAATTTAAATACGAGTTTTATTGATAATTATCCTAACGGTTATCTAAACAAATGGTTTTCGACTTATGACGAAGCCAAAGAAGAATTAACACGTCAAGGCGGATTTTTATTGCCTTATAAAAACCAATTTTTTATCTGTGAATCTCAGTATATCTCACAGCTTGGGTTTGATCCCAATGATAAAGATTGGCAAGCCATCGAATATGACTGGGTAAAACCTAAAAGTCAAAAAGCATGGCAACGTCTAAATTCTCACTGGCAAAAAATAAGGCGTAAAAAATGACAACTCCATTTCCAAAAACATTTTTTTTAACTGGCATTTATGAACCGACTCTAGCAGAATCTGAGATTCATGATGTTATCGTTGAAGGGCAAATTCCTGAGGAATTAGAAGGTACTTATTATCGTAATGGCCCTAATCCACAATATATCTTTTCAGATCAATATCATCTATACGATGGTGATGGGATGATACACGCATTATCATTTCATCAAGGCCGAGTAAAATATAAAAATCGCTGGGTTAAAACTGATAAATTCAACCTCGAAAGACAAGCACAACGCGCGTTATTTTCAGGCTTTAAACAATTTGGCCAAAGCGATGAAAGTGTTAAAAATAAAAATAGTAGTCCGAATAATTTAAATATTATTTGGCATGGTGACAAACTTTTTGCGTTAAGTGAAGCCTGTCAACCAATTGCGATTAATCCGAATAATTGTGAAACAATTGGCGAATATAATTATCATAGTGAATTAAATGTAAATATCACCGCGCATCCATGTATTCATCCCAAAACGGGCAACATGCATTGTCTTAGTTACATCAATCCGCCGGAGATGAAACATTTATATACGCTAATCATTAATCCGCAAAATAAAATTGAAGCATGTCATAAAATTAGCATTCCTCAATTTAGTTTGATGCATGATTTTGTGATCACCAATCAATTTACAATATTGCCACTTTTTCCATTAATTGCAGATTATCAACGATTAATGTCAGGTGGCTTATTTTACGATTGGCAACCAACGCGTCCCTCATACTTTGGGATCATGCCGCATCACTCTCCAGATGACATCATTTGGATAGAAACGGACCCAAGCTTTGTGTTTCATTTTTTCAATGCTTATGAAGAAGGTGATAACATCATTATCGACGGATTAGCTTTAGATGAATTACCCGATAAATTAAATGCCTTTGCTGATGATAGTGAAACGTTTCCGGCCTATCTCACGCGATGGATTTTAAATCGCCAATCTGAATCTGTGCAAAAAATTCGCCTCGATAATACCAATGGTGAATTACTACGAATCGATGAACGGTTTATTGGTCATCCCTATCGCTATGCTTATTATGGGATCACAAAAAATGAAAGTTTACCCTATAGTTTGTTAGATGGTTTAAGATGCTACGATTTTAAAACAGACACAACGCAAACGCTGATCATGGCTGACGATGGTCTTTGTTTAGAACCCGTGTTTATTCCAAAATCAACTTCAGCAAAAGAAGGCGAAGGCTATTTAATGTCTTATGTTTTTTATGAAAAACAAAATCGCAGCGATTTAATTATTCTAAATGCAAAAGACATAGCAAGTGGTCCTATTGCGACAGTTAAATTTCCTTTTCGTGTCCCTTTTGGTCCACATGGAAATTGGGTACCCCACCTTTATCTCGAGTGATAAAATATCACCGTGCCAAATTTTGAATTTGGCACGGCATTTTTCATTGATCAAACCATCACATCCATTTGCATTAAATTATCTTCATGTAACATCGTTGTTATTGGATAATCGCCAGGTTGGGAAAGAACCGGTGTTGTGACGACCGCATCATTGCTCACATCTGCTGGTCCTTGTCCAAAAATATCCGACCACGATACCGGATTTTCAACTTGTGTTTTTGCAATATTCACGACATCAGGTTCCACTATGCCATCATAAGAAATGTTAACTTGATAAAGTCCAATCGCATTATCAGAAGTAAAACCAATTGAATAATCATTTCCTGCTTCGACAGCAAAAGAAATCGCATGCCCATCAACCGTTGATTCCCCTGAAAAAATCCATTCAGGAGCAATTTCACTTAAACCATAAGGTGTCGCATTAAATGAAATCGTGCCAGTTTCACCTGCTGTAAAAGAAAAGAAATCGATATCGTAACTTGAAATGCCAGTAATACGACCATTGTTACTCAAATCATGAATAAATGACGCATCAATAAATCCTTGAATAATTTGATCAGTAGAAATGATCCCTAAACTTGTCGCGTTTGCCGCATCATCACCATGTTCATCTTCAGGTAATAATGCATTCACCGCATTCACCATATTTAATTTATGGTAATTAATGTTAGTGATGGGATCAAAAATCATATCGGCTGTTGCGCGCATATGATCATAAATCACATCTTGTGTTACATTTTCCTGACCAGTAATTTCCATTAACTCGCGTAATAAAATTGCTGCGCCCGCAACTTGTGGCGCGGCCATCGATGTACCAGAAAGTGATGCTGTTTCTTCTGCGCCACCATTATGATTTGGCACATATGCTTGAACAAAATCACCATCAGCAGCAATCACTTTATCATTGCGTTGTGAAAAACTATTTAACGCGTTACCACTTGATACATGACTAGCAACAGGCACAACAAAAGGACTCGATGCAGGATAACCTAATCCAGGTTCTGTTCGACCTGCAAAACCATTTCCCGCCGCAACAGAAATAAAAACACCGGCTGCTTCTAAGGCTTGAAATTCATCTTCTAATTGGGAAAAAGGCGGATCATTAGTATGTGTGCTAGCACCTAATGACATGTTAATGGTCGTAATGGGATTTTCAAACGAATCCAAATTCGCTAAAACCCATTGTAATCCTTTCTCGATGCCACTAAATGTTCCACTACCAAACCGGCTTAATACTTTCACACCAACAAAATCCACATCACGCGCCCAACCCAGCGCTTGTGATCCAGAGCTACCGATAATACTCGACACATGGGTGCCATGAATAGCGGGAGCAGCATCAAAAGGATCGCCATCATTATTTACAAAATCAAATCCACCTACCACACGATGATCTGCGCCAAAACCCCCACCGAGTGCTGATAAATTATAATCAATACCGGTATCTAAAACCGCAACGGTTTGACCACCACCATCTAATAAACCAGAGTATTTAAAATTAATCGGCAGCGGATCAGTTTCAACCACATCCGTCACATTAATTGTAAAATCTTGAATGCTTTCAAGTCCCGTACTATCTGTCACTAACACAGAAATCGCTAAACTTGGCATAGTTTCAAAATCTAAAGTTGCCCCATCTGCAACAAAAAGATTGCCGTCGCTATCGATAGTTAATAAACCATCCGCATCATCTAATAAAGAATAAGTCGCCGTTTCCTCTGCATCATTTTTTGAAGTGACCGTGCCAATAAACGTGCCTGGTACGGCATCTTCAGCGATACTTTGATTAGACAAAGCGATATCCCACGGCGCTTCATTCACATCAGTAATATTGATCGTAAAATCTTTTGTGCTTGTTAAACCATTACCATCACTCACTTCAACTTTAATGTGATATTGCTGCGCCATTTCAAAATCAAAACCTATATTTTCAGCAACAAAAAGCACACCGCTACTACTATCAAGCGTAAAACGTCCACCCGCATCATCAATTAATTTATATTGTGGTGTTTCACCTTCATCATTTGAACTCGTGACCGTACCAATTGGACTATTTCCCACACTATTTTCTGCAACTAAATTATTAGAAAGTTGGATATTACTGGGTGGATTATTAATATCACCAATTACATCAAATATTAAAGTCTCAGTGTTTTTCACCGTTAGTTTAAATAAACTATTTGTGGGATCGTAAGTTGAAAAATCAAATGTTGAATCGACAGGATTGCTGCCGATAAACGCATTAAAATCATTAATCGCTTTTTGAAACCAAGTTTGATTAAATATTGAAGCATCGACGGTAATTTTAACTGTGTCAACGCCCTCACCCAAATCAAAAAAATCAACAAAATTAATATTATCTGCAAGGGTATGATACACAATATCATTACCACTGCCAGTCAAGATACGATCATGACCACTACCATCATAAACTTGATCCTGACCTGTTCCTAACGTGACAGTATCATCACCATTTTCCGCATGAACAATATTATTACCACTAGCAGATTCAATAATATCATTACCATTGCCCGCAAAAATCGTATCATCACCGCCACCACTATTGATAATATCATTACCCGTAACATTGGGAGACATATAGATATAATCTTTACCATCATAGCTAGTAATGGTTTGATCACCATTGCCATAAACTGCGATGTGATGATTTCCACTCCCTGTATCAATTGTATTGGTTGCACCATATATAAAGAATCGATCATCACCAGCTTCACCAAATAAAAAATTCGTCCCAGTATAAGTATAAAAAGTATCTCTACCATCCCCACCAAATAATCGATTATTACCATAAAAATCGTAAATTAAATCATTTCCATCACCACCGAATAAGATATCATCACCTTGGTCACCTGAAATTGTATCGTTACCGCTACCACCAACGAGATAATCATTTCCAGCGCCACCAAATATAGAATCATTACCTTCTTCGCCAAAAACGATATCATTACCATCTTGACCATTAAGTTGATCATCGCCTAAACCCCCATAGATAACATCATCACCACTACCACCTGAAATTTTGTCATTGCCCGCAAAGCCGTAGACAATGTCACTATGAATACCACCAGTTAATTCATCATCATCATCAGTACCATAAAGAATTTGTGTATTGGATTGTTTAATATCAGTCATCGCTTTCATCCTTTTATTAAATTTGCTAAAAGGACATCGGTCGAGAAAAAGAAAAATTTAAAGTTAGATCATAACAAATACTAATATTATTTTTACTAATAAAAATCCCGAACTTTCATTCGGGATTTTTATATTAGAAATAGTTATATTAATTGGAGCGATTAAGCGCGACAGATAAATCTGCTTTAATACCATCGACTGTAATAGAGCCATCAGCATCAAGCCTTTTACCATTATTAGTGACAGGGCCACTAATATCGACATCTTGATCGTTAATGGATAATGTATTATTAACGCATGTTGCACTGAGTGTTTTATTTTCGTTACTTGGGCACAAACTTAAACCACTTTGTTTCGATAAATTCATTGCAACTTGTAATTGTGACGCAGAACCTGAAATTTGCCCGGTGCCATTATAATTACAATCACCAAGAAAAGTTTTTACATCGCCGGTTCCTGTCCAGGCAGAACCCGGTAAACTCGAACAAAGATCTTGTCCATTAGGTCCAGTTAATTTAACAATGATATTGGCATTTGCAGAAAAACAGAAAACCACACTACTGAGAAAAATTAATTTTAAAATATTACGCATGAGAACCCCCTTCGTCATAATAATAAAAATAACCAGCGCACAAATTGTAGCATAAATCAGTTGTTTTGATATACTGCGAAATTATTTTTAACCACCGGCTTGATTCTATGTCTACCCCAGTTTCAACCACTAAGAACAATGGCTTAGCACATGTCTTAGTGATCATAGCTTGTTTATTATGGGCATCTGTTTACATTGTTATAAGGCAAGAGTTAACAGTGTTCAGTCCTGGCGCACTGGCACTTTTTCGTTATGCCATTGCTTCAATTGTTGCCATTTTATTTTTTTTCTCGAGTCAATCTCCAACAAAAATTACGCCACAAAAATTTATAAAAATTTTATTAATCGGCATGCTTGGAATTGGATTATATGTGCTTTGTGTAAATTACACAGAAGTTGAAGTCAGTGCCGCTGTCACTAGTTTTTTAATTGGTCAAATTCCCATTATTTCATCCATATTAGCGTTAATTTTTTTAAAAGAAAAACTATCTTGGTTTGGTTGGTTAGGATTTTTTATTAGTACAGTAGGTTTAATTATTATTTTTTATTCGCAAGCAGGTATCCTCAATTTTCAAACAGGGATTATTTTTGGCTTAGCCGCTGCTTTTTTTGGCGCTGTTTTTTCTATTTTACAAAAACCCATTCTCCAAACGACAAATCCATTGCAATTAATTGCTATCGCAATATGGGGCGGTACCTTATTTTTATCCATTTATACACCACAGTTAATCCATGATTTAAAACAGGCAAAACTTCATGATATCTTCGCCGTTATATATATCGGCATTTTTCCCGCTGCGATTGCATATGCGTGTTGGAGTTATGGCCTAGCAAAAATTGGAGTGACCAAGGCATCGGCTTATGTTTATCTCATGCCTTTGATGACGTTATTTATTGCATGGTTTTTTATTGATGAATTACCTAACTATATCGCGATAATCGGCGGTTGTATCGCGATGTTAGGAAGTATCGTGATCAATAGGAGTAAAATAAAATAATCGTTCATGTTGTGCTTTATTTTATATTTTTATTCCTTCAATATACTCAAAATTGATACTGACTCACATTTTATTCTAGGTAAAAAATAGCGCTAATAAATTAAGACTTTTTAATCCCGTCCTTTAATACTAAATTTTACCCCTTGTTTATAAAAATTAAATCTGTAAAATAAGTCAAAATAATTAATATAAATTCTATCTATGCTTGCACACAATCGATTAAAAGTAGGTCAAAATCCTAATGTAGATAAAGTCAATAACTTTATTGACGCAAGAATCCAAAGACTCGAATGGCGCTTATACAGTACTGGTCACCAATATAAAGCTAAAGAATATATTAAAAAGTTAATGCTCTATTATGCAATTCGAGATCACTTAACTCAAGATAATGGTGTCACACAAAAAGAATTAGAAAAAATCATTATTGATATTGGAATAATTACGACACATAAAGTTAGACAGACAGGTTGTTTTTCATCGAGTAAACCTGCTCGAATAAAGCAATATCTTAGTGAATTGGCACCTATACATAGTCAATTCCAACAAGAATTTTCAGTTGCTCGTCAAAAATTAGAGGATTTAAATACCCTATTTAATGAAGTATTCCGTCCAGTTAAAGATAGTTTTGTATTGGCTGTCGATTTAGATGAAACACTTTATGATAATGTTTTTCATCAAATCAATTTAGCCAGTCAACATCGCTCATTATTAGAATTAGCAACCGAATTAGGCGGACATATCTTTTTTGTCACTTTTCGAATATTTAGCGACGAGCTCCATGACGGAGATGTTCGCAACGCAACGATGAATATTATTAGACATTCCTTGCCAAAGGCTTATCTCGACGCGCATTTGCTAAAAGCAGATGAAATATCAAAATTATTTCAAGACTTTTTAGCAGGTCTTCAGGAACATCAAGAAGTTTTTCAAGCTGAAGATAAACAAAGACAAGAAAGAGAAGCTAAACATACTAAAGAAGAAGAGATATTAGCTGCTGAACAAAGTAAAGCGGCAGGAGCCCAATCACCACTTCATCAATTATATATGTTTAAAGAGTGTGGCTTTTACACACACCGTGAAAATAAAAGATTAATATTACATTTCTTATCGACTCTCACTCCATCTAAACGTAAAAGTGCTGTTGCACTTCTGGATGATGTAGTGCCAGAAGAATTTCATCTACCAACAGGTAAACTACAAGATGGTGATAAAAACGTAGATCAAGCTGACGATTTTACCATTATTCAAGCCCCCACTTATGATGAGGTAGGAAGACATAAATCAGGATTAACTGGAATGGATTATACAAAAGCATTTGTGAGATTTGTATATTGTCAAGTTAAGCCTACCTATCCAAGACCAGAACCCCATCCAGAGTTAGATCTTGGTGATATGGTAGTTCATGGATTACAGCATAATAAATAAAATAATTCATCTTGGTGAGATGACACTTCTACCCTTAGTGTTATGAATTTCACATTCGGATATACTTTGCAACAGTTGCTAACTATCAATATTACAACACCAATAGTATAAATAGATGCGCTATAAATTTTGATACTATATATCATTCTATATCGACAGTCACAATGACATCTTCCCCATTATAATCAAATGTTTGTTATGTATTTCAGCTCAACTTAGCGTAATTTTACGGAATTTATAATTCAGTAGATAAGCATAATATGGATATTAATAAATAAAATATTGGAGAACAAAATCATGTCTACCGTTGATCCTTTTCACCTAATGTCAGAACAACTAGTTTTAACTAATCAAACGTTAAAATTTCAATCTGGTGACTTATCTGATCATGATACCGCACGCATTGCGAGTTTTTTAAGAAGTCCTGATTGTCCACAAGGCGTTATCATTGATTTAACTGATGTTAATATCAGTGATAATGGTTTGAGATTACTCACAGATGCGATCAAAGCAAACACAACCTGTCAAATAGAAGGATTACCCTATTCAAAAGCATTAGTACGAATGATTGAGTTATATAATGAACGTAATCAACTTTTTAAAGCACATTCAGAGCACCTGCCTTTCCTAAAAAGAATATATGCTGATGTTGACATGTATACTTGGAGCACCTCTGGGTTAAATATGAAACAACCCTTGTCTTTAAAAGCATTATCCGCTCAAACATTAGTTTCTTGGGGAAATTCGACACTCTCACCTCAAGAAGCACCTCAAGAGTTAATAGAATATACTGAAAATCTAAGAGTGATCCTAGAAGATATACGTGTTCAACTACAATTTGCAAGTGAGCAAACACAATATGCGATTGATCATCCACCGACTTATCATTATCATGCCTAACAATATGACTTAATTAAAATCTCAAATTGAAATAGCTGAACTGAATATTGCAGATTCAGCTATTTCACAAATTCACTACTGAAAATCTGCAACACTTGGGTTTAAAAAAATATGCTCATATTTTTGAAGTTATTTTAAATAATATGAAATCAAAATTAGGCATGAAACCTATTAATCCATCAAGTCTAAAGCGACACCTATCATAAGAATTTCTTCGAGTTAACTATTATATTTTATTTAAATTTACACATGAACTGGCTAAACAATGAATCTACTTGAAAAACTATCACACTTTTAATTCTTATTTTGACATCACTTTTGATTTAATGGTTTAATTCCAATTAAATCATCTCTTTATTAACTTCATCCAATTATGCAGGGAGTATATACATATGAAGTTTTTTAATATTCATGGCGTCACCATTACCTTAATTTTTATTGGCATGTTTTTTCTCTTCATTGGTAATAGCTCTCGATTGGTGGCGGATAATTATCTTGAAATCGCTTCTTTTTTTATGAATTTAATTATTGTTTACTTAGCGATAATTTCCTTTTACAAATGGCAAGATAAATTAATCAATGACGAAAAAAAGCAGAAGAAAAATCAAATTAATACCCTGTTACTCAAACTCGAAAATCAACTAACCCAGTTTATAGAAAATAATCAGCAAGAAAAAAGTACAACTCAATTTTCCATCAATGAGAATAACCATGAAATTTTATTTTTAGAACAAGCTTCCAAAACGAATTTAGATCAATTATTTGATGCGATTTTTACCTACCCTAACATTAAGACCGAGAAAACCTTAAACACTTACAATAATATTGCGAAAAAATATCTCGACATTATTAATATTGTTAAAATTAAGATATTACTATCAAAAAACAACGGTAATAATAATCATCAAGCGGGATTAGAACAAACTTATGAAAGCAATAAACACGTTTTGCAAGAGGGCTTTATCAGTTACCTCGGCATGATAAAAAATGATTATACCGAACTAAAAAACCAACTGAACTAACTATACCCTTTGCACATCTTAATGAAAAAGAACTATTCTATCCCCTTGTCACCAGAAGATAGAATATTTTTTGTTATTTATCACTTTGACAAATTGTCTTATGACTCGCGACTAATTCTTGTAAACTATTAAAAACAAATCGTGGTTTTATTTGCGCTGAAACAATAGGCGTAGCACCACCTTCTTGTTTATTAAATCGGCGATGAATATGACAGGTCGTTAAACCGATTTTCATTGCTGGCACATGATCATGATACAAGCTTTGAGCAGTGTGTAATATTTCAGAGACTTGAATACCTTTATTTTTCAGTTTATCTAACATATATGTAAAATTATAACTATCAGGTTTGTAACTTCCGATTTCTTCTGCTGTAAACACATCATCAAATAAAACGGCTAGTTTCTCATTACTTGCAGCAAAAGAGGCAAGATCAACATTGCTTAAAATGACTAATTTAAAATGCTTTTTAAGATAAGACAAAGCAACAACGCTATCTTCAAATACCGGCCAATTTTTAACAGAACTTGCAAATGAATTTTCTTCTTCTGGGGTGGCATCAAGTTCCCAAAACAAAACCAAACTTCGAAAGACATGACGTAAAATCTCAGGGTAAATATAAGACGGTGTTTTTTGTTGTTGGAGCGTTTCAAATTTTGCGAATGCAGTTAATATTTCATCGTCACTTAAGTTCTGATTTTGTCGTTTCAAGATTGGACGTAATGCTTCAATAATCCCAGTTTCCCAATCAATTAAAGTTCCATAACAATCAAAGGTTAATACTTTAAAGTCAGTTAATTTTTGTTGCGACATTTTTTAATCTCCATCAGTATGATTAAAGAAATGATACGCTATAACAGTTCAAAACACGTTAGCATTAAGCGGCAATGATTATACAATTAACTTCATTTTCGCCATTCAGATGGAGATATTCCAACTAAGTGATGAAAACTACGACTAAAACAAGTTAAGTTTTCATACCCTACTTGCATGGCGATTGTTTCGATTAACATCTTGGGATGATGACGTAATAAGATTTGCGCTTGTTCAATACGGATCTTTCGCCAATATTCTGCGAGTCCAATACCTTGCACAAGCTTAAACCTTCTTTGTAATTGGCTGATACTCAAGCAACACTTACTGGCAACTTGTTTAAGATCGATAGCTTTTGCGAAATTATTTTCAATCCACCGACATGCAATTAACACCTTCGGATCACATTGCGATAAAAAATGCTGATTGAGTAATTTCAACATAAAATCATTAATTAAAATCTGTGATTCTACATTGTTATTTTCGTGTAAATAGTGTTTTGCAAATTTTAAATAATGATGCAAACTATCAGGTATCTGCCAAAAAGCAGGCGTGATTTCATTAAACAAAGTACTATTTTTAATATCCAATACTAAAAATAAATTATCACCGCATGCTTCAAAAGAATGATGCTTACCCTCTGCAATAAAGGCACTTTGCATTTTTTCTACTTGTCCACCAGAACCGTCTATCTCCATGTTAAGTGTCCCGGCTAATGGAAAAACCCATTGACCAAAGTGATGTGAATGCGTATCACCTATCGATGAATAAGAACGTAAATGAATTTGCGGCGTTAGATGAGCTTGATTTTCTATCATATAATGTGTTTCTGTTCGGGCGGGTTTATCATGATGAATAACAATTTATTAAATGTCATAAAATATTATTCAAGTAATACTTCTAAATAGATTATTGCCATTATACACGCTTAGCATACCCTTCGGTACTGTTAATTAAGGCACATTTATCAGTAAAATAAAGCTTAAGTACTGACCTGATGTAGAATGTAATACTAGAAAGTTCCTATCATACCAGGGAGTAAGATTTGGACATCCTCGAGTATTTAAGTAAGTGAATAAATAAAGCTTTATCATAAAAATTTTCATGTTATAATTACCCGGTAGACAGTGTTTGGTCAAGTGTTATTATGTTCGAAAACATGCATTTCCCGCACCATCTCGTTAACTAACATTATTTAAAATCATATTGGGTTAAATATTTATGAATCAAAACAAAATTTATGTGGGTAATCTCTCTTACGATACAACCGAAGACGATTTACGCAATCTTTTCCAAAAACACGGTGATATCACTGAGCTTAATTTAATTATGGATCGTGAAACCGGTCGCTCTAAAGGGTTTGCATTTGTCTCGTTTTCTGACTCTAATGCCGTAGAAGGTGCTTTGTCACTTAATGGTACTGAATTCCAAAGCAGAACCATTCGCGTCAATTTAGCCAAAGAAGGTGGTGCGAAACGTGGTGGTGGTGGCAATGATCGCAACAAACCACGCGGCGGTGGCGGCGGTAGACATTCTGATAGATATTAATTTTATATATCAGTGTCTATATAAATTATTTTAAGCCACGTCGACATATATTGTTTCGTCAAGTAGTTTGTTATGCCGTATTGTTTTGTTACAAGCGGATTTAATCAAACTGCTATATATGAAACTTATAATATATTTTGACGTGGATTAATTTGCTTTTAAACTGTTCTATTCTAGTTCAAGTTCAAGCTGATTAGCATTAATTTACTTTTCTTTTACACCTTCAGCAATTCATAGATTTTGATAAATCGCATCCCCTTGGTTTATTTCATTAGCTTCATTCATCGCATGTTCAAAATCATGCTTTGAAATTAACTTGTTTTCAATTAAAGTTAGTAAGCAAAATTTAATTTAATATTTTCTAAATAGAAAAAAATAATTAATCCTAAAGATAAAATACAAGCCCGTACAATGCTATAAAGGTAATTAACATGTCAGAAAAATTTACTATTAAAACAGCAACTGTTGATGACGTAACTGTAATATTCAATTTCATTAAAGAATTAGCAGATTTTGAAAAATTAGCCCACGAAGTTGTTGCAACGGAAGAATTATTAAAAAAGAATTTATTTGGCGAAAAAGCTTATGCCCACGTAATTTTAGGTTTTGAAAATAACATTCCTGTTGCCTTCGCATTATATTTTCATAATTTTTCAACCTTTTTAGCAAAACCCGGTATTTATTTAGAAGATCTTTTTGTTTCCCCCACAGTCAGAGGCAAAGGCTATGGAAAAAAAATGCTGAACTATTTAGCGAAACAATGCGAAGAAAAAGATTGCGGCCGTCTTGAATGGTGGGTATTAAATTGGAATGAAAAAGCAATTCGTTTTTATGAAAGCCTGGATGCCAAACCAATGGATGAGTGGACAGTTTTTCGTCTTAATGGAGATGCTTTGATATCACTTGCCAAAAACTAATCATGAAGACAACTTTTTATTATCAATCAAGTCCTGGATGCGCTAATTCACGAGAATCGACATTAGGATCTTCAGAACAAAGCCGTCTAAAACAAAGTCCACATAAAGAACTAAACACAGAAAGTGAAAAACCCGCCATAGCTCCTTTACTGGCACCATCTTCTGGTACGAAAATACCACCTAGAAACGCACCACAACCAGTGGTGAATAACGAAGCACAAACAAAATAAACTATCAGTTTTAATCTTTCTTTACAATTTGGACTCAAGTGAATTGGCATAGTCCTACTCCATTTCATTTCTTCTAATTCTTAATTTATAGTAAATAAAATTAAATTGTAACTTCTCACCCCTCCATTAAAATAAATTCAAAAATTCATAAAAAAAACTT
>CAYGUK010000059.1:0-24243 GCA_964352985.1 uncultured Legionellales bacterium | reverse complement strand
CCACGACAACCGGGATCACAACCCGGGGCTCTACCAACTGAGCTACGCCCACCATTTGTTGCATTCACTATGAATAATGAGGACGCTATATTAATAGAATCTTTTCTGTATGGCAATCTTTTTTATAATAAACATGCGCTTAGCTTTTATTTTTACTATAACTTATTGTATTCTTGAAATAAAAATGTTTCTTATATGCAATAAAGCAATATCCTGGAAGCGCAATGAGAAAACCGATTATTTATATTTTATTCATCCCTCTAACGGCTACCACATTCGCCGCCAAACCAATGGGTAATCATAAAATTTGTTCTAAATATTTTATTGTCTAGCGTTACTCATTAATAAACGCATATCTCTTACTGCTTTATCAATACCACAAAATAAGGCTTGTGAAATAATGGCATGACCAATATTTAATTCATTGATTTCTGTGATCGCAGCGATAGGTTTTACATTATGATAGTTTAATCCATGTCCTGCGTTGACGATTAGATTTGCTTCGTGTGCTAATTTAGCACTGGCTTGTAATAATGCTAATTTTTGATGTGCTGTTGAACTATCTTTTGCATTCGCATAATCACCGGTATGTAACTCTATTGCATTGGTACCACATTCATGTGAACTTTCAATTTGTTTTGCATCGGCATCTATAAATAAAGAGACTTCAATATTCAGTGCTTGCAAACGTTGGGTAGCTTCCTTAATTTTGCTGAAATGACCGATAACATCAAGTCCACCTTCAGTGGTAATTTCTTGCCTTTTTTCTGGAACGAAACAAACATGTTGGGGTTTTATTTTTTCGGCAAATTGTAACATATCTTCTGTTACCGCCATTTCTAAATTCATTCGTGTTTTTAAACAGTCTCTTAAAATTTCAACATCACGTCGTTGAATATGTCGCGCATCTTCTCTGGGATGTAAAGTAATACCATCTGCGCCTGCTAATTCTGCCATTAAGGCACCAGTAACTGGACAGGGATAAGATTCACCTCTTGCTTGTCTTAACGTGGCAATATGATCGATGTTTACTCCTAATAAGATATTATTCTTCATGATGACCTCCAGAAAAAAATAATTCACGGCTATGAAATAACGTTTGGCCGAGTAGCGATTTTAGCACAAGCCTGATTAATCGCTTAGCGTCAAAAAGCGCTAGCTTATCACAAAAATTTTCATGATGTAACGCTAATAATGATTGACCAATGAACGCCGCTTGATTTTCCTTGGATGATAATATCGGGCCTTGATCTACAACATAGTGATAATACTGATCAGGCAAAATGGCTTGTTCTGTTTCTGCTTCATGGGTTAACAATAATTCATAACCTATTCGTTGTAGTAAATTTTTTTCAAATATCCGTAATGTCGCTTCTTGTAAACTCATATTAAGCGAAATTAAAGTATTTTTATAATGCTGAAAAACAATAGGATGTGGGTCATGTAATGCTAATAGTTTAATTAATAATTCATTTAAATAAAAACCTGCTGCGAGCGTGTTACCCTGAAGAAAAATTTTGGGTTCATCTAGTTCAGCTTGGGCTAAATAAAATAAATCACCCCTACCCGACCATGAAATTATTAGCGGCGAAAAAAGTTGTAATAAGCCTTTATAACGTGATTTTGGACCGCGCGCAGAACGCGCAATAGCATGAAGACGACCATAATTCTCTGTGAATATATCAAGGATTAAACTAGTATCTCGATAGGGGCGAGAATGGAGAATAAATGCTTTTTGATTTTCAATTTTACTCATAACCAAAATAACGGATCACATTGGGATCATCAGACCATCCACTTTTAACTTTTACCCAAATTTTTAAAAAGACTTTATTTTTGACTAATTTTTCGATATCAATTCGCGCTTCACTGCCAATTTTTTTTAGCATGTCACCATTTTTACCGATGACAATTGCTTTTTGCCCTTCTCTTTCAACCCAAATCGTGGCGTCGATATGACAGATAGTTTCATTGTTTTCGAGATGATTAATTTCCACATTTAACTCATGAGGGAGTTCCTCGGCAAGAAGATAAAGTGTTTTTTCTCGAATTAATTCCGCACATTGAAATTTTTCACCCCGATCAGTTTGTTGATCTTCAGGAAAGAAATAAGGGCTTTCTGGCATAAATGAAACTAACTTTTCTAGTAATACTTCAATATTAATTCCTTTTAATGCTGATAAAGGAAAAACATCCGCAAATTCTAGCATCTCATTGACTTCTTTTAAAAACGGTAATAGCGTTTCTTTATTTTTAATTTTATCGACTTTATTAACAACAAGAATAATAGGACAGTTAACATTTTTTAATTTTTTCATTGCCCATTTATCATCGTCTGTTAAATGGTTTGCTTCGATTAAAAATAAAATTGCATCAACATCATCATTAATAGCTTGTTGACTCATTTTATTCATGACTTTATTAATCACATGTTTTGACTTTTGATGAAGTCCTGGCGTATCAATAAAAACTAGTTGCGTTTGATCAACTACTTTAATACCACGAATTTGGTGTCTTGTTGTTTGAGCCTTGGGTGAGGTAATACTCACTTTATTACCTAAAATTTTATTTAAAAGCGTTGATTTTCCAACATTGGGTTTACCAATAATCGCGATAAATCCACAGTGCGTTGTTTTGTTATTCATGATTTATCAGATGAGTCCTCGTTGAGTAGCGCTAACACTTTAATTGCAGCATCTTGTTCCGCACGACGGCGGCTAGAACCTTGTCCGATTGCGCAAAAGGGTAAATCAATTAATTGGCATTGCACATAAAATATTTGGCAATGTGCTTCGCCTTCTACCTTACTTACTTTATATTGTGGTAGGGCCAGTTTTCGTGATTGTAATAATTCTTGTAAAGACGATTTTGCATCTTTGTATACTTTTTTAAGAGAAATATTTTGGAGTTTCGCATCAAACCAAGTTAATATACAATTTTTTACAGCCTCTAAACCACCATCTAAATAAATTGCAGCAATCACCGCTTCTAGCGCATCAGCTAAAATAGATTGACGATAACGGCCACCACTTTTTAATTCACCTGAACCTAATCTTAAATAGTGTCCTAGTGAAAAATTATGGGCTATTTCAGCTAGCGTTTCACCTCGAACGAGATTAGCTCTTAACCGAGATAATTCACCTTCTTTTGCTTTGGGATAACGCAGAAAAAGTGCTTCCGCAATAATAAAATTAATGATGGAGTCACCTAAAAATTCAAGTCGTTCATTATTCTTGCCTTCAGCACTGCGATGACTTAATGCCGATGACAATAATGCTTTATCGTTAAATTCGTATTGTAATACTTGGGATAGATTAATTTCAGCCACTTTTTCTCTTAATTAATAAATGATGTTTAAATTCACCGTAAACAAAAATAGTGCCAAATAGTTTGTCTTTTAAAACATAATCTAAATCAATAGCTATACCATCACGTTCTTTAGTAAATGTCACATCGTTGATCCCTGAAACACTTCTTACCCCATTAATTTTAAAATTAGCATTTAAAAAACGACGAACATCATCTTTCAAGCCTAATGATTTACCTTGCGCTTTATCTAAGCGATCTAACTCTTGAGGAATTTTATTAAACACTGACCCAACTTTGTGATCGGTATAATAAATAGGAGCGATTCTAAGAACAAGATAGAGAAATTGGCAAATAAGAAAAATAAAAATAATAATACCAAATACTGAGGCTCCGTTTTGTTTTGACTTCATGTTCTTCATCTATAAACTCCTTGATATTAAAACCAACATTGTCGGCACGAATGATCGCTAATATTGTAACACAAAATCTTCATGACTTAGATTTTTTCTCAACACTCAAAATTGATAAAAAGGCTTCTTGGGGAATTTCGACTTTGCCGAATTTTTTCATGCGCTTTTTACCGGCTTTTTGTTTTTCTAATAATTTTCTTTTACGCGTGATATCGCCACCATAACATTTCGCTGTTACATTTTTTCGTAATGATTTGACGGTTGTTCTAGCAATGATATGCGATCCAATTGCAGCTTGAATGGCCACCTCAAACATTTGTCGTGGAATAATTTCTCTGAGGCGTTCAGCGACATCTCGGCCACGTTTTTGTGATATTTCTCTATGTACGATAATTGATAAAGCATCAACACGATCACCATTAATTAAAATATCAAGTTTAACTAAATCTGCTTCTTGAAAACGGATAAACTGATAATCAAGGGAAGCATAACCACGCGAAATAGATTTTAATTTATCAAAAAAATCTAACACAACTTCACTCATCGGCAATTCATAATGTATTTCAACTTGTTTACCATGGTATAACATTTTACGTTGCACACCACGTCGCTCAACACATAAGGTAATAACGCTTCCAACAAATTCTTGGGGAACTAAAATATTGGCATTCACAATAGGTTCACGAAATTCTTGAATTTTACTGGGATCAGGTAGTGCCGAAGGATTATCGATGTCGATGGTTTCTCCTGCTTTATTCACAATCTGATGAACCACGGTGGGTGCCGTTGTAATTAATTCTAATTCATATTCGCGTTCCAAACGTTCTTGCACAATTTCCATGTGAAGCATGCCCAAGAAACCACAACGAAAGCCAAAACCTAAGGCATCACTGGTTTCTGGTTCATAAAATAATGAGGCATCATTTAAGCGAAGTTTTGCCAGCGCTTCACGAAAATCTTCATAGTCATCTGAACTAATGGGGAACATACCGGCATAAACTTGCGGTTTTGCTTTTTTAAATCCAGGAAGTGATGCAGTAGCGCTTTGTTTGACTGTGGTAATTGTATCCCCTACGGGTGCAGCATGAATATCTTTAACACCTGCAATAATGAACCCAACTTCACCCGCAGTTAAGCTTTTTTTACCGGTTTGTTTGGGCGTGAAAATGCCTAAACGATCGATAGCATATTGGCGATGAGTAGACATAATCAAAATTTTATCGCCGACATTAATTTCACCATTGACAACACGGACTAACGATACGACACCTTGATAGCTATCAAACCAAGAATCAATAATGAGCGCTTGTAATGGTTTGCTTTTATCACCTGTGGGTGGTGGGACTTTTGCAACTAATTGTTCTAGTAAATCATTGATGCCTAATCCCGTTTTCGCACTCACATGAACAGATTCACTGGTATCAAGTCCAATAATATCTTCAACTTCATGGGCAACTCTTGCAACATCTGCTTGCGGTAAATCAATTTTATTAAAAACTGGTATCACTTCTAAATTTTGTTCGAAGGCTGTATAACACACCGCGAGCGTTTGCGCTTCAACACCTTGGGCAGCATCAACAACTAATAACGCACCTTCACAAGCAGCAAGTGAGCGAGACACTTCATATGAGAAATCGACATGACCAGGTGTATCAATAAAATTAAGTTGATAAGTTAGCCCATCTTTCGCTTGATAGTAAAGCGTGACGCTTTGCGCTTTAATGGTGATCCCACGTTCACGTTCAATATCCATGCTATCTAAGACTTGCGCTGACATTTCACGTTCACTTAAGCCACCACATATTTGGATAAGTCGATCTGACAAGGTCGATTTACCGTGATCGATGTGTGCAATGATAGAAAAGTTCCGGATGAGTTCCATATTAGCCATTATTATCATAAAATGCCGCATTTTAGCTTAAATGGAATCAATTTAATAGCAAATCATGATAAATGAGCTCTTTATAAGTCGCTTAGAAATCATCATTCCCAGTAATCATCACGAAATGGGGTTTGCTAGCTTGAATCGCCCAAACTTACCCAGGTTTAGAATCAATAAATAAAAATAAATGTTCCGGACTGTTTAAAGTAAATGCCTTATTCGGTGATTCCTTTAGCTGATTTTAATCATTGCGTTTTAACAACATGGGCTCATCACCAAATATTGTTAGAATCCCCCTGGTAGTAAAACTTATTATATGGCAGCAAGGATGGAAAATACTGGAAGACTGGCGGCAGTAGAAAAAGTCAAAGCACGTTTTTTTAAATTAAAACATAAAACGTATATTACAAACTGAATCATTTAGCGGCTTTTAGATCGCAAAAATAATTAAGCCTGCTTGATGAATATTATGCCGGTATTGCTTTAGCCGAATTATGACCACTAATTCTTTTTAGATAGGGAATAAAACAAGCTGTTATTAACCCCACTAAAACAGTGATTAAACCAAACCACAAAAATGCATGACTATACAACCCATTTGTTTGTAGCGGACTTTTATCAGGTGATGGTGTTGTGGTTAGCTTTGCTAAAAATTCGGAAATTGAACCGGCAATACCTGCGGCTAATTGCCAAATTCCCATCATCAATCCTTCTAATCGTTCTGGGACTAAATTACCCACCATTGAATAACCAATGGGGCCGACAAATAATTCTCCCACCGTTTGCAAAAAATAACTTAATACGATCCAAATTAATCCAACAAAACCTAATGAGTTATGAAAGTAAATTCCCAACACGAGCAAAAGATAACCTAGGCCCATTAATATGACACCGGAGGAAAACTTTGTGGCGGTCGATAAATCTATTCCACGTTGACTCAATTTCATCCATAGGATTGTCAGCAAGGGGCCAACTGTAATAATAAAAAACGGATTTAATGAAGATAAACTTGAAGCAGGAATGGTCATGCCATTAAATAATCTGTCGACATTTCTTTCCATAAAGATGATCAAAACTGATGGGCCTAATTGATATAAGGACCAGAATGCAATTGAAACAAAAACTAAAATTAAAAAAGCTAACATTTTATTGCGCTTTTCTTCAGTGAGTTTAAATGCGTAATACACAATTAATAAACCACAAAATGCCGTACCAAGAATTAACACGATATTTGTAACAGTGGCATGTTTAATTAAAAATAATGTAATTGGAATTAAAATAATCGTAATACCAAGTCCGGTCATTCTTCTTTTTGCGGTATATTCTGGTGGGTGTGTTACTTCTTCATCTTCACGACGTTTGAATAAATGATAATACATGGCAAAGTTAACGAGCGATATAACCATAAAAAGACCACCAATAATAAACGCAGTGGCATAGCCCCATCTAGATATGATTTCGCCTGAAAAAAAGCCGGCAATAAAACTACCGAAATTCATCCCGATATAGGCAACGGTAAATCCACTATCACGTCTGGCATCGGCTTGTTTATATAACCTTCCTAAAATAACGTATTGGCAAGGCGTTAAAAATCCAATCGCAACATCAAAAAAAGCTAACCCTAGATATAACGAATTAATTTTGGGAATGGCTAGAATAAATAAACCAATTGCTGCGAGAATCGTACTAAAAATACAAGTATAGCGATAACCAAGATATTTTTCGGCGATAAATCCACCGAGAACTGGAATAGCAAAAGCAAGCGCATTATAAGCTGCGCTTAAAGCATAACTATGACTATCTGAAATTTTTAAGTAATTGGTACTATATAAAACGAGCAATGCGTAAATCATGGTGAAACCAACCATGGTCCAAAACTGGAGGAGAAACATGACAAAAACACCAGGAGGATATTTTGTTCTAAACGTTGTGTGCTGCATCGCTGCTCTTCTTATTTGCCTTTAAACGAACAGCGAAGTATACAAGAGTCTGTTAGCTTTAGGGAAGCATTTTGTCATTAGGTATTAGAGGGATTTAATCTTATAAAAGAAAATAATAAAGTAAGTAAAAACCAACGATAACAACAATGAGTGAAATGCCGATAGTAATTTTTCGCCGTTTGACTTTGCTTGCTATAGATGGTTCATGTTTTAGTCTTTCACGAATTTTATCCGTTAAGTTTATATCGAGTTGGCAATTATATTGATGCGTAAGCGCATCCCGGATAATGTGATAATGCTCATATTTTTTTAAAAGATTATTTTCACCCGCAATGACTTTAAGCAAGCGTTTTTGATCTCGATGTGAAATTTCATCATCGACTAGTGTTGATATATCTTCATTATCAAAATGTTTAGCCATAATTGCTAATCCTATTTATCATCTAATAAATTTTTTAATTTCTCATCAATTGCTTCACGTGCTCGGAATAATCTTGAGCGGACTGTTCCTACTGGGCATTGCATGACTTCCGCAATTTCTTCATAAGTTAAACCATCCATTTCTCTTAAAACAATGGCAATGCGTAATTCATCCGGTAACTCGTCCACCGTGTTGTTTACTGTTTTCTGTATCTCATCTCTTAATAATAAATTTTCCGGTGTTTCATATTCGCGAAGTTTTGATGTGCGAATATTCAAGTTAGCATCATCAATGTCGATATCCGTGTCGGGCGGTCGACGTGCTCTATCGAGCATATAATTTTTTGCAGTGTTGACTGCAATTCGATATAACCAAGTATAGAATGCACTTTCGCCACGAAACTTATCTAGAGAACGATATACTTTAATAAAAACTTCTTGAGTTACATCCGTGACATCGCTTGGCTCAAAGACGTAACGGCTCACTAATTTCGCCACTTTATGTTGATATTTTAATACCAACAAATTAAAGGATTCTTTATCTCCTTTAAGTACGCGCTTAATGAGTCGCATATCGACTTTGCGCTCTTGCATTCACTTCTCCTAGTGCCAGGTTAGTTGTATTACAACCAATATTTGACAAAAGGACAAGTACTCTTGGTAGTAAATTGTCTTTTTTTCTGGCATAGTCAGCCACTGAAGTCAATTTGTTGACTTTTCCGTCTCACGTTATTAAGCGAGGCTTGACGAATTTTCTCTAAAACTTCCATCTCCTCGAGTTATAACGTTTTGATTATAGACACTTGATAAATTAGATAGTTCCTATGAATGTGCATGAAAATTATGATGTGTTAGTGATTGGCAGTGGCTGTGCCGGCCTAAGTCTTGCTTTAAGATTACCGGAAAATTTTAAAGTCGCTGTGATCAGCAAAGCACAATTAAATGAAGGTTCCACCTTTTATGCTCAAGGCGGCATTGCTGCTGTCATGGCGGATGAAGATACGCTCGAAGGTCACATTAACGATACGTTAAAATCGGGTTGTGGATTATCTAATCCAAAAATAGTTCGTCAAACTGTTCAACGTGCGCGTGAATGTATCGATTGGCTCGTAACTCATGGTGTCAAGTTTAGTGAAGATAATTCAAAACATTTCCATTTAACACAAGAAGGTGGTCATAGTCATCGTCGTGTCCTTCATGCTGCTGATAAAACGGGACAAGAAATTGAAACGACACTTTGCTCACTCGTAAACAAACAAAAAAATATTCATGTTTATACTCATTATTTAGCGGTAGATTTAATTAAAGATCAAGATTTAATTACTGGCGCATATGTTTTTAATACAACGCTTGAACAAGTAGAAGTCTTGCAAGCTAAAATTATTGTTCTCGCCACAGGCGGTTCAAGTAAAGTTTATCTTTACACCTCTAATCCTGATGTCGCAAGCGGTGATGGCATTGCCATGGCTTGGCGTGCAGGATGCCAAGTGGCAAATCTTGAATTTAACCAATTTCACCCCACTTGTTTATATCATCCGAAAGCAAAGTCATTTTTAATTTCAGAAGCATTACGTGGAGAAGGTGCGAAAATTACCTTACCTACGGGTGAATCTTTTTTACATGAGTTTGATGAGCGTGGTGAATTAGCAACAAGAGATATTGTTGCTCGTGCTATCGATAACAAAATGAAACGCTTAGGTATCGATCACGTCAATTTGGATATTAGTCATAAAAGCACAGATTTTATTTATACTCACTTCCCCACAATTTATGCTAAATGTTTATCATTAGGATTGGATATTACAAAACACCCTATTCCTGTTGTGCCTGCTGCGCACTATACTTGTGGCGGCGTTGTTACCAATAAACATGGCTTAACCAATATAAAAAATTTATATGCGGTGGGCGAAGTCGCTTATACTGGTTTACACGGTGCCAATCGCATGGCAAGTAACTCACTTTTAGAATGTTTAGTCTTTGCGGCTTACGCGAGCGAACATATTATTGAAAATATCGGTCAATTTAAATTACCTACTAAACCTAAAGCTTGGGATGAATCTCGTGTTATCGACTCTGATGAAGAAATTGTTGTTACCCATAATTGGCAAGAATTACGCCGAATGATGTGGAATTATGTCGGCATTGTGAGAACGAATAAACGCTTACAACGCGCCGCACGACGACTTGCTTTGTTAAAAGAAGAAATTCAAGAATATTATAGTCATTTTAGAGTGAGTAAAGATTTATTAGAGTTACGCAATTTAGTGGTCGTTGCTGATTTAATGGTTAAATCCGCGAGTTCTCGGCACGAATCACGTGGCCTGCATTATAATATGGATTTCCCGGAAATTAATCCTTCACTTGATAATCAGCCTACAGTACTCAACTCTGATTATAAATAAATTAATTTTATATTTTTTAACTCTTCATTTAATTTTTGATTTTTATATAACTGATAATGCAATCTTTTGGCATGATAAACCAATGTTGTGACTGATAATTCTAATTTGGCTGCTAAATCATATAATGAAAGATTCGGATTTTTAATAACGGCTAAGGATAAAATAGCTTTAACTTTAACTGCTGTTTGACTGTGATCAACAGGTAATTTCGTTTTATCTAATGCGTAGAGTTGACTAACAGATTGAATGAGTTGATCAATAGATAAAGATGAGTTGGTTTCGCACTTTTGATTCAACAAGTTTAAACTTTCTGCATTTATCATAATCGAGTTCCAATTTTTTATGAGGGAAATAAAGTGTAAAAAATGTCTTGTTCCATCACAATAGACAATGACTTACATTTTTCTTTTTAAGGTATTTCATACTCCATTTTTTATACTGATAAATTGCTATATTTAATCTTTAGTTTCACTTTTATGAGATTTCCGATGAATTCACTTTATATTAACTCTTTTTCCTATATTATATTGAGTTTAATTGCCATTCATTTTTTTGCTGCAAGCGTTGTATAAATATAAAAGATCAGATTATATTAATTTTGTTTTTTTTATAAAATATCTCAGACATCTAGCATTTTCAAAAACAGAATATGAAAAATCAATTCTCAGCATCAACTTGTCGTCATGAATATCTATAACTAGATATTTAGACTTTAATATCATGTGAATAAATTTCGTTGTAAATGTAAAAGGATTTAATCCCTATTAGCAAGGTGTAAACGTCGGAGCCATCTGTATTTTTAGAATATTATCAAATGACGCTTCATTATATTTAACAAATTTGAGAAAACTTGAATAGTTTTTTAAACTAGTACCATTAAAGATTTCAAATTTTCCAAAATTATCCTCTGATATTTCCACAAATAAATTTAGTTGACTTTGATTATCTCTAAAAGTAACTGTAATACCAGCATGTATCATTATTTCCATTATCTTTTTAGCATAAGATTGATTATCATTTGAACATGAAATTTCTAATATTAATTTTTCTGAACATTTGGAATATGGAACTTGTGACTGACTTGGAGAAGTATCTTCTTCTAATATTTGTTCTTCATCTACGCTCATTTCCTGTTTTAATTGACTAGTTTGTTGTCTCAATATTTGTGGTTTTAATGAAATTGAAATAGGAAGGTTAATTTCCGAAAAAATCAATACCTTTAACAAATGATCGACAGCAGGCTTTAATGGTTCATAGTAATGAGCATAATGATAGAATTCACGATTTCTTGTTCTTGTAAACATGAGATTATTCTTATTTTATTTATTGTATTGAGATAATGTCATGAAACGCTATAGTCAAACAAGCCCCCTTTAAGGACATTATGCGCACCATCTATGGCTTTCGTGGAAAATCGTTTAAATATACAATATAACTATCTGTCATTATTCAAGAAGCTTCATCTCTATTTATGTAGATGAAAAACATTTCAGCCTTTTTTAGGGAATAATTGATTTGTTCGATTATAACAATCTTTAGCACTATTAAAAAAGGCGCAATACTTGCACCTTTTTTAACTTGCGATATGTTTTTTTAAGCTTTGATTCTCATATGCGGAAATAAAATGACATCACGAATCGACGGTGAATCTGTTAGTAACATGACTAATCTATCGATGCCGATGCCTTCACCTGCTGTTGGTGCTAAACCATATTCTAGAGCTGTAATATAGTCTTCATCATAAGGCATCGCTTCATCATCCCCTGCTCGTTTTGCTTCGACTTGAGCTTTAAATCGCTCGGCTTGATCATCTGGATCATTTAATTCTGAAAAGCCATTTGCAATTTCACGCCCCGCCACAAAAAATTCAAAGCGATCGGTTAAAAAGGGATTATCGTCATTTTTACGTGCCAATGGTGAGACTTCAGCTGGATACGCAGTGATAAAAGTCGGATCCATTAAACGATGTTCAACTGTTTTTTCAAAAATTTCTGTTTGGATCTTTCCCAAACCATAACTATCATGAACTTCAACGCCTAATTTTTTGGCTTCTTTAGTAGCTTTTTGTTTATCATTGAGATCATTAGCTGATAGATTTTTATTAAATTCTAAAATCGCATCAAATAAAGTGATACGTTTAAAAGTCTGACCAAAATTGATCATTTGATTTTGATAATTAAATTCTGCCGAACCCAAAATTTCAGTTGCTAACATTTTCATTAATTCTTCAGTTAAATCCATTAAGTCATGATATGTCGCATAAGCTTGATAAAATTCAAGCATAGTAAATTCGGGGTTATGACGAGTTGATACACCTTCATTACGAAAATTGCGATTAATTTCGAACACTTTTTCAAAGCCTCCTACCACTAATCTTTTTAAATAAAGTTCAGGCGCAATTCTTAAATATAATTCCATGTCTAAGGCATTATGATGTGTGACAAAGGGTTTAGCAGCCGCACCGCCTGCAATGGTTTGCATCATGGGCGTTTCGACTTCGATAAAACGTTTATCCATCATAAATTGACGAATTAAATGCATGATTTGCGAACGTCTTTGGAAAATTATTCGGGAATGTTCGTTGGTGATCAAATCTAAATATCGTTGACGATAACGAATTTCTTGATCAGCTAAACCGTGATATTTATCAGGTAACGGTTTCAACGATTTAGTGAGTAAGTGAATATCTTCAGCATGAACAGAAAGTTCACCTGTTTTTGTTTTAAATAAAAAACCATTAATTCCAATAATATCGCCTAAATCCCAATGTTTGAACTCATCATATTTGCCTTCTGGAATATCATCTTTGCGAATATAAATTTGAATTTGACCTGACATATCTTGAATTTGAGTAAAAGAGGCTTTACCCATTAAACGACGATTCATGATGCGACCGGCAACTTGTACGTGAATTTTTTCCGCGGTAAAAAAATCATGATCTTTTTCATCGTAGTGTTCATGGCAATCATTTGCAAAATGATGACGCTTAAATTGATTGGGATAAGCATTACCCCGGTTCCGCAATTCATTTAATTTTTCACGACGCATAGCTAATACGTCATTTAATGATAATTCTTTTTCCTCACTCATGAGTTATTCGACTCCTGCTTTTAAACTTTCAATAATAAATTGATCGAGGGCGCCATCCAATACGGCTTGGCAATTGCCTGTTTCTACACCCGTGCGTAAATCTTTTATCCGCGATGCGTCAAGCACATAGGATCGAATTTGCGAGCCCCAAGTAATATCGGCTTTAGCATCTTCTATTTTTTCTTGGCTTTCAGTTTGTTTACGTAATTCGAATTCGTATAATTTAGCACGTAATTGCTTCATCGCTTGTGCTTTGTTTTTATGTTGCGAGCGATCGTTTTGACATTGCACGACTATGCCTGTGGGTTGGTGAGTAATCCGAACTGCCGAATCAGTACGGTTAACATGCTGCCCACCGGCTCCTGATGCGCGATAAGTATCAATACGAAGATCGGCTGGGTTAATTTCAATTTCAATATCATCATCAAGTTCGGGGGAAATAAAAATAGCAGCAAAAGACGTGTGTCGTCGATTCCCAGAATCAAATGGTGATTTTCGAACTAAACGATGAACACCCGATTCGGTGCGTAACCAACCATAAGCATATTCGCCAGTATATTTAACCGTCGCACTTTTAATGCCAGCGACTTCACCCGCTGAGACTTCGATAACTTCAGTTTGAAAACCTTTATCTTCGCCCCAGCGCAAATACATGCGTAATAACATTTCCGCCCAATCTTGAGCCTCTGTTCCACCACTACCCGCTTGGACATCGAGATAGGCATTATTGGCGTCCATATCGCCACTAAACATGCGTTGGAACTCGAGGTGTTCTAGGGTTTTTTGAAATTGCTTGATATCGTCACATAAACTATCGAGCGTATGTTGATCATCTTCAAGACTGGCTAATTCGACTAGCTCAAGCACATCTGTTAAGCCATTGATGAGGTTATTTATATGATTAATCGTTTTCTCTAATTGTGATCTTTCTCGGCCCAATTGTTGCGCTTTTTCTTGATTATTCCAGACTGTTGGATCTTCTAATTCTCGACAGACTTCCTCTAAGCGTTCACACTTTAGGTCATAGTCAAAGATACCCCCGAATGATTTCGGTGCGATGTTGTAAGTCTTTGACTTTTTGGGTGATCATCGATATCTCAAGCATACTCTTTCCATTTCTGTCATATAACGGCTGGCTATTATAGCGAATAAATAATAATGATAAAACAGTTACTTGCTTTTTATTAATTCGTATATGAGATACCCTGTTTAACAAATATTCAGCCTTTACGGAGAATTTCTGAAATTTTATGTCATTGAAAAATTATTAAAAACCAATATGATAAGAATAAATAATGATCGTTAGGGTAAAAGTGTTATGGCTTATTCTAAATCACCTTCTGGCAGCACGACAATTCAATTTGTGACAAGTATTCCGGTCCCATTACAACGGTTGGCCAATGATCTCAGTAAACAAGATGAATTTGTTAAGTTAGTAGAACGCTATCATGCAAAAGAATTACAAGAATTTTCTAAACATTCCATAAAATTATCGCTTGCATTAGCCGCCCCTTGTTTACGACACTATTGGATCGAAGAGATAAATCAAATTAATAAACAACATGAGAAACCTATTATTTACACACATTCTAGTCTTAATCCATTTTTTCAAGTTAAAGCTTATTATGCTTATCAAAAAGCTTTAGCTATCAGAAATAATAATTCAATATTTTTTTCTAGTCGTGAATTATCCCAATTAAAAATTGCAGCTAATTTTGGTTCATTTAACGCTTTTAGAGATTTAATGAATTATTATTTAACGCAATTAATGACCAATCAAACTGACTTTAACAGCACAGATTGCTATTTATTGTTGTTGCAATATATTAAATGGAATAAAATTCCAGGTCATTTATTAGCATCTGAATTTTGTCTTCTCATGGCGCTAAATTCAACTGAAGAAATTGCCAATAATGCAGCAAAAATATTAATGTTAAAACACTTATATCTTGCAAAACTTAATGCTGAGCAAATACCTAATCCAGAACGAATGGTGACAAATTTTAAAAATGCTTATTTTGGATTATCAACATTGAGCGAAGCCTTCGATCAAAATTTTGCAACGGCAATGTTAACCGATATTGAATTTACTACTTTTGATGAATTAATTAGACAAATTTCATTAAATTTAGAGATAACCGAAACTGAAAAATCACAAGCGCTGCAACTTGCTAAAGGCGAATTTTTTGCTATTACAGAGTTGCCGAATGTAAATCCAATTAAAAGGCCAAAACTTAGTTGCGCAAGTTGATCATTATTGATGATAATTTTAAACTGGTTGTTTATTTAGTGATGCCACTCTTGCATCGACTTGAGGTAGAACACCCGAGTCTTCTTTAGCTTTTAGTTTACTGGCCATACCGGAACTTTCAGGATGTTGTAAAGCTACAGAAATTGGCATTCTTGTTAATTGCCTATTTCGTGACATCATTATTTCATCATCTTTTTTAAGCACAGCATCAAAAGGCTGGCCCCATTTCTTTCTTAAATCTATTTCTAGTTTGCAATTCCGACCTTCCACTGTTAGACCCGGTTTATAGCAAATTATTAATTCAGCCAGCTCAGTTTCATAACAAGCTTTGAGTAATTTATAAAACGGATGGTTATGGCTATCATCAATAAATGCTAATTGTTCACTCTTAATTTTAACTAAAAGAAATCGACGACAATCTGGTAAACATAAAACGAGTTGCTGAAATTTTAGATCTGAAAGTAAAGCTTGATATACTTCTAATTGAGGATTAGCAACAATACCATGAACTAGAATTCTAACAGGTGTAGTCAACTCATCTGGTGTTGATTCTTTTATAGTATCCCACTTACTTAAATAATCATTAAAAACATCTTTCTCGATAGCTGGTATAATAGCTTTCCATTTATCTATCAATTGCAATCTAGGGACAATAGCATATTTTTCAGCAATTAAAACGCGTGAAATACAATGATACAATGGATGAGCTTCGTTATAGGGTATATTAGAAGGCAAATTCAAAATCATTAATCGACAGCTTTCATGTCGACAAATAATAGCTAATAACTTTTTATTCAAAAATAAATTTTTATGTTGATGACGATTTCCATCTTGCAAAATATGATTTAACACAAATGTTGCCGCATCTACTTCTGCCATTTCTAATTCTTCTGTTTCTATTTGGGCAACGACTTGCTGGAATGTAGGAACACTAAATACTTCTTGGGATGGATTAATAAATTTACGTCTAATCCATGAAATGAATGGATTAAATATTGCACCAACGAATGAAGCGCCAACAATAGCAATTGTTTTCACTGTTTCTGAAATAGTGGCAATAAACGCAAGTTTTGGAATCAAAGGCAGCGCAAATATAGCGGCAGCTACGACACCGCCAAGTATGATTAATCCAATCAGCATTTTCCACCAATTTTTTTTAAAATACTGCCAGGAAGGTGAAGGTGCTAAACTGATATTCTCATTTGGCTGCGTCAATATTATTGGTATGGCAGGATTAAGTGGCAAAAAGGGTTTTACTTTCGTTAAAAATTGCAATTCATTTAAGATACCGATTCTAATATCGTATAAATGATCTTTTTGTAATAATAATTCTGATTCTTCTGCAAGGTCAGAACTCAGTAGATCTGCACGTCCATTTTTTCGTATATAATAATCTATCAAATTTAAAAGATTTTGAGCTTTTTCAAACCTTTTTTTATCATCCCATGTCAAATAAAATTTACGATATTCTGAAATATAATATGAAATTAAATTACGTTCATGAGAAAATTGAGTTTGTGAATCGCAATAAGCTGTCCAAACCTCCCTGAATGCGTCATCAATAAAAGTATTAGAATGCATAAATATTTCTGGATTATCTAAACAAAGTTCATCAAGGTAATCAAGCGCCAGATTGTCATTGTCAAATTGAAATTTTGTCTTAACAAAATCACGCATTTCATTTTGTTGGTTTGGGGATAAATAGCATGCCCACAATTCTTTTTGAGCACGAAGATTTAACGCTTCACCAAAATTAAAAAATTCATTTTTAATCGATCTGAATTGCGTTTGAATATCTTTATTATAAACTTTGAGCAACATTGATTGTAATACAATGGTAGATTCCTGACTCGTTGCTATCTCCTCGTCTTTCTCCATCGCCTCAACTAAAAGATCGAATGCTCTATGTCTATTACATGTGCCATTACCAAAATCTAAGTCAGGGTCAAAGTAACAACAATGAATAACCATTTCTTTAAAAGGTTTTTTTAGATCTACCCAACTATCATCAACTTTATGCCGGGTTTCATGGCTCACATGGGCAGTATAGACGCTTAATATAGATTCTCTCGTTGAAGGGCTTGAGTCAAAGTTGTTTTTTTCAATAATCTCAGCAATAAGTTCAAATAAAGCATCATATTGATCATTTATTTTAAAGTCTTCAAACAGTTCAAGAAATTTTTGGATTGTATTTAATTCAATTTGTCTATCGAAATAAGCCATGCTGAGATTATTGTTGACATAATCTTCTAGTAGCTTAATCTTGTCATTCAATTCCTTAAAAATTTTTTCTATTGAATCTGTTAATAGTTTTTTTTCGAATAATATTTCTCGTAATGTCTTTAAAGATATTGTTGTTTTATTTAATTCAGCTATTAAGAAACCAAATTTATTGACGACTCTAAGAAAAGCGGGATCGTTATCAGCAATAAAACTATTACCTATTTTTTGTCTATTTCTAGCTACCATACGCCGACGGATAGGTTCTTTATAGGAAAGCGTAAATTCACCAAAATTAAATCGCTTCTGTTCGGCAAGTTTCGAACTCATCACGGATAATGGTTTGATATGTGGATGTTCAGCAGGTAACTCGGGATCAGGTTCAACGTCTACTTCTAATCTTGTCCGAATAACACGAATACCATCAGGTAATGTCACAACTTGAGGTCTAATTTGAGTAACAATTCTCATATTAGCGGGATCATTCATACCTTCTAATTTATCTTGGACATCCGCAGAATAAAGAGAGCAATAGATTTCTGTTCTTTGATGTAATCCCCAAAAAGGATGATAATACAACTGGTATCCCTTATCTCGCTTATCATTGTTTTTAGTCGATATACCACTTATATCAGGTTGAAGAAATGAATAAGAGACAGCCCCAATTATACAATTATCAATTAATGAGACACCCGCACTTGATATCACCCATGAGCTCATATCTGAAACAGATAAATTTGTGCTACGATCGTGTTTTCCAATATAGTAATGAAGGATAGCTAGGAAGTTTTCTTGTGCGTAATCTTGTTCATCTTTATATTTTCTATCAGCCTCAGATGGCGCTTGTTGATTACTTGTTTTTCCAAATAATATAAAGCTGGCACCTTTTTTACTTTCTCTAACACGATAACCAAGTTGAGTCTCCCACGACAACACGGGATGATCAGCATATTTTTTGTTATAAACAATTTTTGGGGCAAACATAGCGACCTCTTGCAAGCGAAGTCATTTTTTTTGATAGGATAAAAAACAGGTTACGCTTGCTATAATTTCTTATCCATCAAGTTAAATTATAACACATAAGTCAATAACAACATAAATAATAGAGAAATAATAGTGCAAAGAATAAAAATCACACTTATTTTTGGGGGTAATTTTCAGTGTAATTCTTTACCAATTTAAAGTATCAGGTAAAAACTCATCGATTAAATCGTGATAAAACGCCTTTAATTTTTCAAAGTCTGGTTTATCATCTGCTTTTGAATAAAGATCATAGGGATTAAATTTTTTCACCCAAGTTAGCAATTCGCGGTCTTTTTCATTACATAAATAATCGTAAGCGCCGCACTTGTGCCATGGGTAGAACGAGTGATAACGAATGATATATTGCGCTTCGATTGGTAGGAATTGTTTAGTCACATAATATAAATATTCATCATGTCCAAACGACATTAAGACATTTTCTAAGCCACAATTTTTTTGATAAATGCCCAATTGAGTTTGATAAGTTTCATTTTTCGTGTCTGGATTTAGTTGAAAAAACTCGGGGTAAACAATTTTATCTGAATACGCGCAACCAACAGGAAACGTATCACCAACTACAGCCCATTGCGGCTCACCAAAAAGTGTTAGTACCTTACCTAAATCATGAATCAATCCAGTTAAGATCATCCATCGAGGATGGTTATCTTGACGAATCCTCTCAGCGGTTTGCAAAGCATGATCTAATTGTGAGAGTTCGGTATCGGGATCACTATCATCAACAATTTGATCTAGTTTTTCGATGGCTTCCCAGACGGTCATTTTTGCTTTCGTTAATCCCTGGTATTCAGCTTGTTTGTTACGCACAAAATCAACAGTTTGATGTGTATGGTTTAATTCATAAAACTTTCTGACGGTTTCACGGCCTGGATTATCATAATTTCGAAAATTATCAGCCTGTTGTACTTTATTCATGATGAAAGCTCCGCTATAGTTGCAAACTTACCGATACGACATTTTATAAGAGGAATGTACATTGGGCAAGCATGATTTATTGAACCCAGACAGATTATTTCCGATAGAGAAAGAAAGTCGTCAGCTAGCACGTGAACTTTACGACAGTATTAAAGATAAGCCAATTATCTCACCACATGGTCATTGTGATCCAGCGTGGTTTGCTGAAAATAAACCCTTCGCTAATCCTGCGTCACTTTTTATTATTCCTGATCATTATCTATTACGCATGTTTTATAGTCAGGGATTTTCATTAGATCAATTTGGTGTTAAAGGGAAACACCCTGAAGACACAGAAACTGATCCGCGAAAAATTTGGCAATTATTTTGTGATAACTATTATTTATTTCAAGCAACGCCTTCACGTATTTGGTTAGACCACGCCATTTATGAAATTTTTAACGTCGACAAACCGATTAATGGTCAAAATGCAAATTACATTTATGATCATATTGCAGACTGTCTAGCACAACCTGAATTTTTGCCACGTGCGTTATTTGAACGTTTTAATATTGAAGTACTCGCTACGACTGAATCGCCTTTAGATAATTTACATCATCATCAAACACTAAAAGAAAGTGATTGGAGCGGTCGAGTGATAACAACGTTTCGCCCTGATCCGGTTGTTGATCCTGAGTTTGATGGTTTTCGTGAAAATATAAAACGCTTAGGTGAAATAACAGGCTTCGATACGTTTCTTTATAAAAGTTATATCGATGCAATAAAATCACGCCGTGAGCTTTTTAAAGAATTTGGTGCAACTGCTACTGATCATGGTCATCGCTCTGCGCGTACGCTTAATTTAACTCAACGAGAAGCCGTAAAACTTTATCAAAAAGTGATTAACAACATTCATGACCCGATTGATGCTGATAATTTTAGAGCGCATATGCTAACAGAAATGGCGAAAATGAGTTTAGATGATGGCCTTGTCATGCAAATTCATCCGGGATCTTTTCGTAATCATAATCCTTGGTTGCATGAAGAATACGGTAGAGATGTCGGTGCTGATATTCCCTTACCCACGAATTATGTTGAAGCATTAAAACCATTACTCGATATCGTGGGTAACAATAAACATTTATCTATTATTCTTTTTACTTTAGATGAAACAAGCTATGCCAGAGAACTTGCTCCACTTGCAGGTGTTTATCCCTGTTTAAAACTCGGCCCCGCATGGTGGTTTCACGATAGTGTTGAAGGCATGCGTCGATATCGACGTCAAGTTATCGAAACCGCAGGCTTTTATAACACGGCAGGTTTTAATGATGATACACGCGCCTTTGTTTCTATTCCCGCGCGGCATGATATGTCACGCAGAATTGATTGTGGTTTTTTAAGTGAGTTAGTGATGGAGCATCGGATTTCAAAAGAAGAAGCGTTCGCTATTGCACTTCAATTAAGTGGCCCATTAGCAAAAGCTTGCTATAAATTATGATCAAATATCAACATTACCCAGATAACATCATTTTACCAAACTATGATCCTAATGAATTAGACATTGGCATTGTTCATTTTGGTTTAGGTAATTTTGCCAGAGCGCATGTCGCTTATTACACAGAACTTGCAATTAATCACTATTTCAATACTCACGGCAAAACACCTTCGTGGGGAATTTGTGGAGTGAGTTTACGTTCCCCCACCATCAGAGATGAATTACAGCAACAAGATTTTTTTTACACCTTAAATGAATGTTACGATAATGAAATTAACAGCAGACTGATAGGCTGTATACGTGATATTGCTTATGCCAAAGAAGATAGAGATAAATTATTAAATTATTTATTAGACGCTCACACGATTACTATTACAGCCACAGAAAAAGCGTATTATTATCATCCTGCAAATAAAAATTTAATTGAGCATGAGGATATCCTTCACGATGTTAAAAATTTATCACATCCTCGAACACTGCTAGGTTGGCTAGCAACAACATTACTGAGTCACTTTCAGGCGAATACTACACCGCCTCAAATTATTAGCTGTGATAACTTAGCGGAAAATGGCAATATTTTAAAACATTTGATGTTTGAATTTTCCCAAAAACTTGATACTCAATTTGCTGATTGGCTTAACAAATGCGTTCAATTTCCTTGTACCATGGTGGATAGGATCACACCGAAAGTCACAGCTGAAGATGTGCTAAGAATAAACCAACACTTATCGCAAAAAGATGATTATCCGATTATCACTGAACCATTTTCACAATGGGTTATCGATAATAAAATAGATCAAGAAAAAACGGTTGATTGGCAACAAGCCGGTGCCGAATTGGTAAATAATGTTGAAGACTATGAAAAATTAAAACTAAGAGTATTAAATGGCGCGCATTCCGCACTGGCTTATCTTGGCCATCACAAAGGATATGATTATATTTATCAATGTGTGGAAGATTCAGAATTATTACGATTTATAAACCGGTATTTTAATCAGATCAAACCCACCATTAATTCTTGTCACTTTGATTTTGATCACTATTGCCAACAAATTTTAATGCGATTTGGCAATAAAGCAATTCCATATAAAACAACGCAAGTTGCGATGGATGGATCACAAAAGTTACCACAACGTCTTTTACAAACACTTTCTGAGTGTTATCAACAAAATTTAGATTGTGACACGCTAATTACTGGGGTTGCTGCTTGGATTTATTATATTACCCAAACGAAGAATAATAAGCGTACTAAAGTTTCAGATCCTCACGCCGAAGATTTTTTAAACCTGGATTTAAACCAAGATATTATCGATCAAGTTTTAAATTACACGTACATCTTTAATAATGAATTGCGCCAAAATACTAAGTTTAAAACGCAACTAAAACTAGCATTCCTAAAGCTAAAAGATTAATGTTATAATTCTTTTTTGTACTACGCGTATTACAGTCGGATAGTTGAATTTATGAGTAGAAAAAATGAAAAAAAATTGCAAGCGCTTATCAACTCATCCAAACAATTGGCTGAAGAAAACAATTTATTATGTTGGGTTGCCAATAATGATTTAACTAAGTTTTTTTACATAAGCCCCATTATTAAACAGTATTTTAATATCAACGTAGAGGAACTTTATCAAAATCCAAATCATTGGTTTAAGTTATTCTATCCTGATAAAAATTCTCAGCTAATAATTAATCAATTAATTTCTACTCTTAAAACACCACCATACAATTTTGTAAGCTATATTAAAATCACCACATCCGAAAATGAGGAATTAGATTTATCAGAACAAGCTATTGCCCTCCTCGATGATAATGATTCACTGATTGCAACAGCTGGCGTCATCAGTGAATTAACAGAATTAAATATTGTTAGTGAATTAAGACAGGCTAAAAATCAAGCTGAAGTTGCTAATCGAGTCAAGACTGATTTTTTAGCTAATATGAGCCATGATTTAAAAACACCCTTGCATGCTATTCTTGGCATGGCAGAAATATTAAAGATTCGACGACATTATCCTGAACAAGTGGAGTATATTGAAAATATCTTACAGTCAGGCGCGCTTATCTTAAAATTAGTCGATGAATTATTAAATTATACCACCTTAGAATCAGGCAACTTTAAAGTACACCATGAAGTATTTAACTTTAAGTTTCTCCTTGAAAATGTCATTAAGTCTCTTGTTAATCGTGCAATGGCAAAAAATGTAAAAGTGATTTTATCTTATGATGCTAATGTACCTGAATATATTACAACGGATAGTCAAATTATACGCCGCATCATGCTTAACTTAATAAGTAATGCCATCAAATTTACGGATAGAGGTTATATTTTAATTTCTGTCGATAATAAAGAATCGAATAACACCTCGCAAAAATTATTAATTAGTGTGAAAGACACCGGTGCAGGGATCCCCGCTGAACATTTAGATCATATTTTCGATCGATTTTATCGTATTGACCCTTCTTATAAGGGTCGTTATGAAGGAACAGGATTAGGTTTGGCAATTGCAAAACAAATGGCACAAGTCATAGATGGTGATATTACCGTTGATTCAAAATTAGGTAAGGGTTCAACTTTTTATTTTGAATTAGAAATAAGCAAAAAAGCAAATCCTTCAACTTGGCATAAACTATTTGCACAAATTAATTTATTAATCGTTCACGAGCATGTGATCCTCGGTGAATTACTTTGTAAAAACTTAACTCCGACACAACCCTCACCAATTATGGGAAGCGAATTATTAAAACATCCTTTACTTAATCAGGCCCAAATAATTTTAATTGATGATGAGTTACATTCAGCTGATGAGGGACAATTAATTATACCAGTAAGATTAGTTTGCAAAATGCATCAAGGTGGAATTATTGTGGTGGGTGGGGGGACTGAGG
>CAYGUK010000058.1:0-24384 GCA_964352985.1 uncultured Legionellales bacterium | reverse complement strand
ATTGTCTATAGTAAAGGCGTTTTAACGCATTTAGACGATAAGAAAAAATTATTTCATGAAGTCAATCGTATTTTAAAACCCGGTGGCAGTTTTGTAATTGATGATTGGCTCAGTCCTGAATCTGGTAAATGGGGACCTGGGTTACAAAAAATGTGTGAAATAGAAGATTTAACTTTATTTGCTGAAAGTGAAGAAAATTATATCACCTTACTAAAAGCAGCGAACTTCGATGACATTCAAATACGTGATGAAAATAAAGCCTATTACCATTACAACTTAGACATTATCCAACGGTTGGAAAAAATAAAAGAAGAAAATATCGAAAATCCAAATTTTAATGAAATATCAATAGACGATACTATTCTTAGTTACCAAAGTATTGCTGAGGCGATACATAAAAATGAATTATTAGTCCGTTGGGTTAGGGGCGTTAAAAAAGTTTAACCCCATCCTCAAAACTCAATTTCTAAACGTTGACATCATCTTTGATATCAACATTCGCATTTAATTAACTATTATTGGCATTTTGCCATAAGGGTTGCCACCATTGTTTTTCTAATTGTTGTGTGGCCCGAGCACTATCTACAATCACACCAAATTGTTGTAATGAAGTAGGATATAAATTATGACTACCAATATAAAATAAATGATCATCGACTATCCACATTTTATTATGACTCGATGTCGTTGTGGCTTTGGGATCTTGATTATTATAAGCAATGGTTTTAATCGTTAAATATTGATTGACTAAAGCAGTGACCTCGCTTTGACTTAAATGATGTTCATTGATTAATAAATTTTCGATATATTGTTTTAAGGTAGCAGAATCAACTGTACTACTATAACCACTTTGATTGGCATTTAAATTACTGGTCACGATTTCAACTTTAACATGTTTAACCAACGCGTTTGCTAATGCCTCCATCGCTGTACCATCAAGTGTCGCGTGCGGATGTAATACTTTAAGAAATTTAAATAAAATCGATTGTTGACTGATTTTAATTGATGATGTTGCGTGATTAAACGCGTAGACTCGCGCAAATTCAGATTGATCAGCATAATGACCTAAAGCACTTTTAGGTAATACACCATTATTTAATTTTGCAATAGGCATGGCTAAAACTTGTAAACCCTCATCATTGGTAGCCAGTTCTGATGTCGCGTTAGGGAAATTATTAGGGCAACTACTCGTTATTTGATGTGTTTGATAATTATAAGTGGCACACACATTACTAAATAAATATTTATTATTATTTTTTGCGACAAATTGCCAAAGTTGATTAACATAAGTTGCCGCACCTTTTGCAACGGGCCCCGTAATTTCAATGTTTGAATCATTCACAGGATTTGTGCTTAAATAATCATTACCCCATAAATTTTGACCGCCGGTAATTAATTTTTGGCCATCGATATCGATAATTTTTGCATGATTATAAGCAACAGAAAAATATAAACTACTTTGTTTATCATTATTACCGCAATGACTGCTTAATAAACAAGAACGCTGAGATGCGACCCTAATAATGAGTTTATTATTTTTGGGAAACTCTGGATCATTAACAATATTCGCTAAATAATTATGTTGATTTTTTATTGTTAATTTTAAAGCTTGTTCTGATTGGGCTTGTTGCATTGAACTTTGCATCAAGGCAGAAGGTGATGCAGCATCCACTGTTGCAAGCGGCAAGGCATTACCCTGTAATAAACGCACATAAATGGGGTGCGAACTATTCACTGATTTTTTAGCAAGTGCAATAATGGCATTTTTCATCACTGCAGTGAATGCACCTGAAGTAAAACTGGGATCGCTATAATCAGTGGGTTGTAAAGTTGTGTAATAAACAAAATTATTGGCTTGGCTTATTGCATTATACATTCTTTGTTCGATGGTATTTGCATCACCCAAACATAAACCCAAATAATTATCATAATTTGGTGCTAGGCAATGCCGTGAACCTTGGCAATCACTGTCTGACGAACAAGTGGGTGCTTGGTAAGTTTGATTTAACGTGTTGCCATTTAATGGTGTTAAGCTTAAATTATATTGTGCTAACGTTTTCGACCAAGCATTAGGTGTTTGAAAAAACCAATCAGGCGCAAAATAATTCATGCTAGGAGCTTGATACGTTATGTTATTAAATGACGGAAATGTTTGCTTTAATGTCTCGTAAAGTGATTGAATGGTAACTGAAAATACAGTTTGTATTGATAATAAAAAGAATATACAAGCTGCAAAAAATTTATACACAACGCCCCCAAACATGGATTTAAAAAATTATCGCATTTTAGCATAGTTTAAATTTTATTTTTATTGGTAATTTTAAACAGAAAATAACATATATTATTTTAATGCCAACCATTCATCATTGGTTATCGCATAAAGTGCTGTATCGCGACAAAAACCATCTGGGTAAATTAATTCTTTTTTTAATAAGCCTTCAAATGGAATACCTAATTTTTCAATCGCATTTCGTGAGGGCGTATTATTAGCGTCAATATGAAACGCAACACGATTAAATTTTAATTTCAGAAACACATAATTAAGTAACATTTTTTTTATAACAGGATTAATGCCTTTACCCCAATAATCAGGATGTAGCCAGGTATAGCCAATTTTTAGGGTGAGATGATCTAATTTAATATCATAAAAACTTGTTGACCCTATTATTTCGTTAAGATAAAAAATCGTAAATAAGCATCTCGATTTATTCATGATATCTTTATTTGCTTTTGCCATAAAATGTGATTGAAATATTTTTTCTTGATACAAAGGTAAATGATGATAGCGCCAAATTTCAGGCGCGGCAGCTTTGGTGATTAACTGAGATAAATGCGAAGGATGATATAAGGCTAATTTAATTTCTCCCGCAATAAAATTACGCTCATCAATATTTAAACCACTTTGCACATAAACCCAAGCTGTGGTCCCCGATTGCAACACACATTGCACTCGCTTGTAATCAGCAACTTCATATTGATCGGCACGCAGTATTTCTTCCTCAGTCACATCAAACACTTTTCCTTCGATTTGATGTTGATTATTCGCTGTAAAACAGGCGATGGGATGAATTGTTTGACCTGATTTTTGAATGACATCAGTATCCTGAATAAGACAATCTCGTGTTTCATATTGATTGAGTGTATCAGGTGTTGAATTTAATCGCCGCCCAAACTGCGCTAATTGCACGGCTTCATTTTGTAGCGTGCCATAAGAAAATAGTTTTTCATTTATGATCGACATGGTTAACTTTCGCTGAAAAAATTTAATCGTATTGTAATGATTTACTTAAATTGATGCAAAAGAAAACCAATCAAATTCATTTTGTTGTGATTAAGTAAGCGTCTCATTTAAAAACTTACCCATGGCATCATAGGCAAGTTCTTCTTCTTTCGTCATGCCTAAAAAAATATGATAAGCATGCGGCATTTGCTCACCAAATATTTCAACAACCTTTTTTACACCGGCTTGCTTTAATTTATTAACCAACACTTTATTATCATCTCTTAAAGGATCATCACCACCAATCATGACTAAAGAGGGTGGAAAATAACTAAAATCACCATACATGGGACTATAAATAGGATCACGCCAATACTCTATTGGCACACAAGTCGCGCGCTGAAATAAGGCTAAGCCCAAACTTATAAAAACACTTTTGCGTGATTTCTCGATAAATGAATGATAATTTTCAAAAATTAAATCACTACAAGATGATAACATCATCACAGCATCAGGTTTGGGTTTGTTTTCTTGATGGCAATAATGAATTAATCCGCCACTCATCGCACCACCAACTGAATCACCGGCAACTGCAATTTTTTTATTGTTAATACCAAAATCAGTTAAATGTTCGCGAAGCCATATATAACTTTCATAACAATCCATATAATAACTTGGAAATTCATTTTCAGGTGCTAAACGATAATCAATACTAAACACATTAACTTGACCTTTAAAAGCTAGTTTTTTGGTTACAAGGTCATAAGAATCAACTGAAGCCATCACCCAGCCACCACCATGAAAATAAACCAAAGTAGGTAAGTTTTTATAATCTAGGTTTTTCGGAAAATACCATCTTGCTTTGACATCTCGATCGCTTAATTTAATGAGCACATTTTCTGAGCTAATTTCTTGTTCCAATGTTTCAAGATAAGGAATCGGTTTAATATAGTGCGGATTAACTTGTTGGAACATCCAGCGAGATTTATTGACAAAAAGTTGATCTATCCCACAAGGTGGATTGCGAGAATATAATATTGCACGATAGATATCACCTGCAGGTCCATTGAAATCGTTATTTGGAAAATCTTCTTCTGTGTAGATTTTGTCGGAAAATATATTTAATTTTTCATCCAATGTTTTACGATCTTCAATGATAGTGATAGTCAATTGATCATTTTTTTTGAGAATACTCATTACACCCGATAAATTAATTTTTATACCAGAAGGTAACTGATTGTAATAAATGCCTTGATGCGTTCCTTTTAATTCATAATTTAAATAAGCAAACTCATCACTGCTATAGCAATTCAATACTTCATAGTTAATATCATCAAACCCTACTTTCCAAGCTGAAAAATAATTCCAACAATCAGCACTTTGTAAATTTTTTTCAGAATTAACCTGAAATATAACGTCTTGATATTCTTTTTTATAATCATGACTTGTCGTAGTGAGATCCTGAAATATTTTTTTAATGTCTATATTATTCATGGAACTATCCTCAATTATTTATATTTTATGTGATAAAATTAAGCATCATGGTACGTGATTTTAAGTTTAAATTATAGATCAGTCTTAGCATGTAAAATTATTAACCGTCGTATTTTAGAATGTACTGTTGAACTTCTTAGTAACATTTATCAATTACAGCCATAATAATAAAATAACATGTTATACTATAATTTAAATTGCATAATCCCTGGAGTCAAAATGAAAAATGTATTCTCACCTCAAGAATCCTTTCTATTACCCGATGGAACATATCTCAGTCATATTACTCAAGATACAACACTCCCAGCGGGATTTACGCAAAATGTTAGTTTGGCTTTAGGTAGAATACCACCGCACTCACAATCTTTAATTCATTTTCACCCTTGTGTAACACAATTAACATTTGTTCTTGCTGGGAATTTAACCGTTCGCATGCGTGGCTTTAATGAAAAAGATTTTTATGAATTAACGGCAAAGCAAAACGATAGCATCATGACAGAGACACAAACCTTTTTTCAATTAATCAATCAAACTGATGAATTAATCTCCGTTCTATATTTAGTGAATCCGGGTTTTTTACTCGAGTTTGATTCAAATGGTGAAGTGATTTATAACGATGCCATTATCGTTGGTGATAATTGGCAAGAATTAAATGATGTCATTGAAGCCATCGATGTCAAAGCGCATGCAAATGAAAGAAAAAAATATTCGACCCTACAATGACTCTATAATTAATAAAATCTCTATCTTAATCTGCGTCCTTTTCTCACAGATGAATAAGTCATTTCTTTATGCCTTTCCAATATTTGAGCTGTTGATAAAAATGCCTGTTTGAATAATGATTATAGTCTCATGTTTTAATTTGATAATAGATTGGAATATTAAGAATACTTTTGTCCCAAATAAGGTATCGAGTAGTCCTCGTTATAAGACTAGAAAAATAAATGTGATAAACCCATACTCACTTAATTTTTATGAAATATCACTATTTCAATAACAACAAAGGTTTTTAAGTCATGTTAGGTGATGCATTTCGATCTTCATCAATTGTTAGTCTACCCGGCGTCTATTTAGCTGACTTATTTTGTAAAGAAAATTTTACTACACAGTATTATGATGATCACAAGCTAACTATACCAGACCACTCAGAACACATTAAATCTGAAAAAACTTCAATCCAAGGTAAGTTTCTTGCTGTTTGTATGAACCTTAAAGCACAATCTAAAGAATTAATATCATTTGAAAAAAAATCTTTACACCGATTATTTGCTTATTGTTTGGATGAGATTAATGGCACTTCTCAAAAAGAAACAGAAAAAAAGAAAATGTTTTTTTGTTTTAACATGCTGGCACTTTATCCTAATCTGTTAGATTCATTTGCTGATTTAACTTATATCTTAAACTTAGTTTCTCAACAAAACCGGGCTTGGATAAAAACTTGCATTGTTCAAGCACTGAAAAATAAATATCATTATTTGAAAGATAAAAATTCTCCGATTATTAGTGGTGATGAAAGAGAATTAGCACAACCAAAAAAAAAGGCTGAAATAGACTTTGTCACATTAGTTACATCTTTAGAACACATTATAAAATTATTACATCAATCTGTCACAAAAGCGACCAAAGATACTTATAAAAAGAAATTATTTGAAGAAGAATTTTCAGCACAGTTAGCAAAGTTTGATGAAGTTTTTAACCAACTCGAAGACCTGAGGCAACAACTTAGTATTAAAGAAAAAACAGTATTACTAACTAAATTAGACGAACTCAAGATTATCTTGAATGATTTTTTTAATAGTGTTCAACTGGCAGTAAACTATAAATCAATCAACGATAATTTCGATACAATATTTCAAGAAGTCTTAACATTATTGGCTACTCATAAAAAAACAGGCTTACATAATCAATTTTTAGATTTTCTTTATGTTTCTTCAGAATTATCTAATATCGGTTTAGTGCTGCAAGAAGTCGTTGGCGGTATTTCGGGGAGTACTTATTGGAGTAATATTGGAATCGAAGTCGGACATTATTCCAACCCCTTAATTTATGGTTTAAAAGCATTACAACGCGGTTTTAAAGTAATTGGCCGACGATATTTTGGCTGGGAATTTGACGAAGATGAAGTGGGCGTCAACCCAACACAAGATAGAGATGATGTTATCGCCGCTGGCATTTTCACTGTTGTCACTGGATTATTAATCGTAAGTGCCGTATTAAGCATGACTATTTTAGCAGTGGCAGCTTGGGCGATTGCACCAATTGGCTTAGGCTGGGTGTGGAAATCTGAATATGGTTATCAAAATCAACGTGCCAAAGAACGCTTGGAAACAATGGAAGATTCTGCAGGATTGTTTGATGAAGAAGCGATAAAAATTGCAAATAAAAAAGCCCACTATAAAAAAATTGCGAGCAATGCCCTAAAGTGGGTCATCGTCTTTATTTCATTAGGCATGCTTGTTGCAACCTTAGGCACGATACCCGGTTTTAATATTTCGTTATCGCTATTATCTGTTAGTTTTTCACCTATAAAACTAATTACCATGATCTCAGGCGCAATGTTAGCGGGATTGGCGATTCGACGCGCGTTTAATTTTCTACAAGAACGAGGCATTAAAGAAAGTTTTAAAGCCTTGGGAAACTACTTGATAAGTTTGCCAAAACGTATTGGACAATACTGTTGTAAAATTGGGCCAAGAATTGTTGAAGCAGCTAAAAATTTTATGGATAGCAGCCGCTGGCATAAAATAGCCGTTGTCTTATCTGTCGCTTCATTAGCAGTTTCAATCACAGCTTTAACAGGGGGTATTGGACTCATTGTTGGCTTAGTGATTGCTGGAAGTTTACAGTTTGCGAGTTGGCTTGCCCGGGGCGTGGAGGCTTATAAAAAGAAAAAATTGACGATTTTAGAAGCTGAAAAAGCACAACCTATTACTTCTCAAGAGGAATTTAATGAAGTTGAATTATCACTTTGCCCACAACCAAAAATTTCAAGATGTCAAACGCCTCAACCTACATCTCATCCAGTAAAGGCTCCTCATCAACAGGCTAGAGGACATACTGGTGAAGAAACAGTACGTTCTGCCTCTCTACCGACGATGAGATTTATGTAACAAAAAATGAAACCGCAAAAAAACTACAGACTACCCAAGCTGTAAAGAATGAGGTACGCCCTTCTGGTATAATGATTTGATTGCATCAAGCATTAACCAATGCTGATTTTACTTCATAAAATTTTCAGTCAAGGATTATTAACGTTTTACGATCACCACCCTGTTTTAACCGTTAAATTATAAATCACTTCGGACTAAATCTCATGGGCTGCCACAATGTGCCAAGAAAGTGAAACCGAGTTTAATATCAAATGTGTTCACGTTCACTTTCAAATCTGTTTCGATAATCAACGTTAACACACACAAAGGGATTGTGTTAATTCCATAATTAGGGTTATGTTGTTTAAGTTAGTAAATTGAATTAATAGCACCATTAGTTCGAAATATCTAAGTGAGGTCGATATAAGTTCTATTATTATAATTATTCAGCATTTATGCTAAATAGTTACCTACTTTTTTATTTTATTCTGGGACTACTACTAGGTTGTACTAAAGGAGATGAGTCTGGTATTACAACAGGTTGAGTATCAATTGTTTGTTTTTCACCTTTGTTGTAAATTGTTCTAGAATTTTGATCGGGAGAAAATACCGTTAATGTTCCTCCAGACGCTTTGGCTAGCACATGCAAATTTTTATCAAATGATTGTAAGATCTCGCTTTTTAAATTTTCAAACATTTCGCTAAATCTTTTAGCAGCATCCGGACCTTGGGAACGTTCAGTAAATTTCGAAATACATTCTAATATTACATCAATATCACCTGGGGGACTACTGAAACTTAGGCCTTCTCCAGTTAAACTAATCCCATTTTCGCTCATTTCCTTGTCAAACCTATTTTTTTCATCTGGATCATCATCATCTGCTGGTAACTTTTTACCTGTTACTTCAGCATAAACTTCTCGAGCTATTTGATGTAATCTCTCTATAACTTTTTGAAGTTGATTTTCATCTTCTAAATCTATACCAGGAAACTCTTCAGGGTTTAATTTTTCATAGATAGATAGAGATTCCGGACGAGATTGAGAACTCTTCGAAGCATGAACGCTTTGTTTAGATTTGTATTTGCTCTGACTCATTTTTTATACCTCTATATTAATTATATCATAATAGATTACATGCACAATGCGCAAACCTGGACACCTGGCAAAGAGCTTGATTTTTTTGAAGATCTATCTAAATAATCTCTGGTTGACGCAATATTATAACTTAACAATCACGCCAGCCGCGGCTATGCTACGAGATAAAAGAATTTCAGAACGACGGGGTTTTGTCGTAACTTTTAAAAACTATTATATGCAGTAGTAGCGAAAGTCAGATCTGGCAATCCCTAATATTAAAAAAGCGATGATGCGTTTTCATCGAGACAAATTCAATTCAGTTCAACAAGTAACTGTTGCCCTTTTACTTGTTGACCTGTTTTAATCAGTAATTTTGCCACCTGTCCATTCATTGATGCTTTGAGATGATGTTCCATTTTCATTGATTCAAGCGTTAATAATGTTTGTCCTTTAATAATATTATCACCTTCTGAAATTTCAACATTAACGATTGCGCCATCCATCGGGGCTATGATGTGATTTTCATGTTGGATTTTATTCGCACTAATATGTTCGTAAGTGATCTCCCGAATAAAATATTGCGCATGCTCAGAAAAAATAATAATACTTTCATTTGAATGATAATATTGGAACTTTACAGGCATATTATTTATAGAACAAACTATTTCTTGTGATGAAATTGTTATGTTTGTAATCGTATACAAACTATTATTTATTTTTAGTTGATATTCATTTTTATGGTTTGATTGGATATAACAATCGTAAAAATCATTCTCATATTCCAACCGATAAAAAGATTGTAAAAATAAGCTGTTTGTAAAAGATTGTAAGCAACCATGGTTTGTTTGATTATTTTCTTTATTTGCTATGAGAAGTCTAGCAATGATAATGTTATGGTTGATTTTTTCTTTAGCATATTGAAAATGAGTTAAATATTCTGTAGTTATCTTTTTTTGTTGTGATAATAAATCTTGTAATAATTGGATTAAATAATATTGATTTGTCACCACACCAATAATTTTGATTTCTTGTAGCACTGAAATAAGTTGTTTTAAATTGTTTTCAAAGCTTTGGCCCGCCACAATGATTTTAGCGAGTAAAGAATCATACTTGGCGGTAATGGGTTCTGAAAGATTTAAACCATGATCAATTCTTGCCTCTTTTATTTGATCTAAATTATGAAAAAAAACATGGCCTGTTTGCGGTAAAAATTGTTGGCTCGGATCTTCTGCGCATAATCTCACTTCCATTGCGTGACGATGTGGTTTGATTAAAGGCGCTTTAATTGCTTGATTGTTCTCAATTTGAATTTGCATTTCAACTAAATCTAAATCAGTGATCATTTCAGTCACAGGATGTTCGACTTGTAAACGGGTATTCATTTCGAGAAAATAAAAGTGTTCATCTTCATCGACTAAAAATTCAATGGTGCCTAAATTTTGATATTTAATCAGCTCACCAATTTTAATGGCACATGCAATCATACTTTGATGTGTTTTTTCTGCTAAATTCGCTTCAGCCCATTCAACAATTTTTTGATGACGACGTTGCAAACTACACTCTCTGCTACCAAGGTGAATGATCTTGCCAAAATGATCACCGGCAATTTGAACTTCAACATGTCTTGCCTTCGCAATAAGTTTTTCACCATAAACTATGCCATCACCAAATGCTTTTTCTGCTTCACGCATGGCACTTTCGATAGCATCAATTAATTCTGCTTCTGCATCAACGCGCCGCATACCTCGACCACCACCACCGGCACTGGCTTTGATCATAATGGGATATCCTAGTTCGGCTGCTTTTTCTAATGATAATTTACTCGGGCTAACATTCATGATGCCAGGGATGCAAGGAATACCATGTTGTGCTAAATAATTTCTGGCATTAATTTTATTGCCCATAAGTTTAATGCAAGATGCTGTCGGGCCAATAAATTGCAAACCCGCTTCACGAACTTTTGCAGCGAAGCTCGCATTTTCAGATAAAAAACCATACCCTGGATGAATCGCATCAATCCCATGTTGTTTTGCTAAGTTAACAATTAAGTGACTATCAAGAAAAAAATTGTCAGTCGAATTTTGTTCAATAAAGATAGCATAATCACTTAAACTCACATAACGTGAAAATTTATTCGCTTCATTGTAAATGACATAAGTGGTGATCCCCATTTTTTTTGCGGTAGCGATAATACGACATGCAATTTCACCACGATTAGCTATGAGAAGCGATTTAATTTCAGCAATCATAAAATTTCCATTTTTTTGCAGATAATATTTAACATCACTTCATCAGCACCGGCACCAATGGAAAGTAAACGCCAATCGCGATAACAACGTGAAGGTAATGATTCCCACATAAAACCCATGCCCCCCCAAAATTGTAAACATTGATCGGCAACTTGTCTTGCTAATCTTCCGGCTTTTAATTTTGCCATCGAAGCGAGATAAGTAACATCTTGATCTTGTAAATAGTGTTCGAGTGCGCGATAAACTAAGGCGCGCAATGCTTCGATTTCAGTTTGTAATTCGGCTAAAGTGAAGTGTACGACTTGTCGATTAATTAACGGGGTATCAAATGTTTTACGTTCTGTGGTGTATTCGATTGTGGCTCGAATTAATTTTTCCATGCTTCGTAAAATATTAGCCGATGCCCACATTCTCTCTTCTTGAAATTGTAACATTTGATAACGAAATCCATGATTTAATTCACCGATAACATGATCTTTTGGAATTTTTACTTGATCAAAAAAAACTTGCGCCGTATCTGAAGAACGCATACCTAATTTATTTAAAGGTTTTCCTAGGCTTATTCCTTTTGCATCCATCGGCACACAAATGAGTGATTTATTTTTATGAAAGGGTCCCTCACTTGTATTTGCTAATAAACACATCCAATCCGCTTGCGTGCTAGTTGTGATCCACATTTTTGCGCCGTTAATAATAAGATCATCACCTTGAATTTTTGCACTCGTTTTAATGCTAGCCACATCGGAGCCCGCCCCCACTTCACTCACACCTAAACAGGCGACGCGATCACCTGCTATTGATGGTGCTAAAAATTCTTGTTTTAATTTCTCACTACCAAAACGCGCTAAACTAGGTGTCGCCATATCGGTGTGAACACCAATTGCCATCGCCACCGCAGGACAATCCACTTCGCCCAAAGTTTCTGCCATCACTAAATTATAGGAAAAATCAAGTCCCGCACCACCATATTGGGGTGAACGATTCATGCCTAACAATCCCGCGTTGCCTAATTTTTTATATAATTCATGCGCGGGAAAAATACCTTCGCGTTCCCATTCTTCAGCATAGGGATTAATATCTTGTTGAATGATTTTATAAATTGTATCGGCAAGTTGTCGATGTTCCGCACTAAATTGCATAAGTGACTCCTTGTTAAAATCTAGCAACACCAAAACGTATTGGCGTTTGTTGAGGTGAAATATGGTTAACGATCTCTAGCGTACAAGCTAAAACTTGTCGTGTGTCTCTGGGATCGATAATTCCATCATCAAATAAATGGGCACTGGCAAATAGTGCGCTTGATTCTTGCTCCATTCGTGCGATGATTTTTTCACGCATTTGTAGTAAATGATTTTTATCAATTTCATTACCTTGACGTTTATTTTTTTCTGCTATCACACTCACCATGACATCGGCAGCTTGTTCACTTCCCATCACACTCGTGCGACTCGATGGCCAGGCAAAAATAAAATGAGGATCTAATCCTCGCCCACACATACCATAATTTCCAGCACCATAAGAACCACCAATAACAATGGTAATTTGTGGCACGCTGGCATTGGCTACTGCTTGTATCATTTTCGCACCGTGTTTAATAATGCCATTTTGTTCAGCATTAATACCCACCATATAGCCTGTAGTGTTTTGTAAATAAATAATAGGTTGCGATTGCTGACAACATAATTGAATAAATTGCGCCGCTTTATTGGCACCTTCTGGTGTAATGGGACCATTATTAGCGATAATACCAATGCGATGATGATTTAATTTTGCATGCCCGCAAAGTGTATAAGGATCGAAATGAGTTTTAAATTCTAAAAATTTTGATTCATCAACAAGACGCGCAATAATTTCACGCATATCAAATGTTGCTTTTTGTTTATCAGGAACAATGCCGAGTAATTCTTCGCTGGTATAAATTGGTGGGAGTGCATTGTCTTTTTTTAATGTGTTTTTATTATAAAGCATGGTCATAATATCACGAGCAATTAGAATAGCATGATGATCATCTTCCGCTAAATATTCTGCTGTACCTGCTTTTTGGCAATGCATGTTAGCCCCACCTAACATTTCTTCATCTGCAATTTCACCTGTAGCGGCTTTTAATAAATGAGGCCCCGCTAAAAATAATTTCGCACGCCCCTCAACCATGATCACATAATCAGATAATCCCGGCAAATAAGCACCACCTGCTGTTGATGATCCATGAACAATGGTAATTTGTGGAATACCCATTGCAGAAAGTCTTGCTTGATTAGCAAAACAGCGCCCACCCGCGACAAAAATTTGTGCTTGATATTCTAAATTTGCACCACCACTTTCGACGAGATATAACATGGGTAAATGATTTTGCATGGCAATTTGTTGGAGTCGTAATGTTTTTTCTAAACCCATCGGTGAAATTGTGCCACCTTTAATAGCACTATTATTACAATATATCACCACACATTGCCCACAAACATAACCCACACCACCGATAATCCCACCACCGGCTTGACTGCCATCTTGATCATCATGCATGTTAAAACCAGCCAGAGAAGCAATCTCTAAAAAGGGTGCGCCACGATCTAATAAATGTGATACGCGTTCATGTGGTAATAATTGTTTGTGCTTGGCAAATTTTTCACGACTTTTTTCCGCTTTTTGTAATTTATTTTTTTCAATTAAATTGATATTTTGTAGCATCGTCATCATCTGCTCAGCATATTGATGAAAGGCTTCCGAATTTTTATCTATTTCACTTTTGATCACCGTCATGAAGTTATCCTTTTCAATCTTGTAAATAAGCCGGTTCTTTTGCCAGCATAAAGCCATTAAATTTTGCTGAATTTTGATGTGGCACCATTCGCCAAAAAGCTGAGTTAAGTGACGAGCCACCATCAATCGTAAATAAATCAGATCGAAAAATACTTTGATAAGTCATGATTAATCCTTTATTAAATCAGCAGGAACCTCTATGGGTAAATCTAAAATCATTTGACCAAACCCTTTACCTAATGGATCAACACGAATACTTGCAAGGCCACCGCCATCAAGCGCCTGTTCCATGACAAAATTAAGCGAATGAAGCGTCGGTAAAACAAAACGCGCGACCGCTCCTTCAACATAATAACTAAAATAATCTTTCACTCGTTCACACGTTAAACGCTCACAAAGCCAAGGAAAATAGTCGGCATGTCTAGCAATAATCCCTATATTCACACTATCACCTTTATCACCACTGCGAGCGAGCGCAAGACGCGATAAGGTTACTGTAACACTCTTTGTGTTTGATTGATTTATTGGTAAAGGAATGTTTATTTCTTTTTTTACTCTGTTTTTTTCTGGAAAAATCATTTGGTTTTGACAAATTTTAGTTTCACCCTGCATCACCACCGCTGTTGAAATTTTATTTTTTTCGATTAAATAACTATTTAAACTTATGATCGGTGTGGGTTTTGGTCGACCACCAAATAAAGTAGTGATCCCAGGTGTCATCGCGAGCGCCGCTTGAGCGATTTCATTGCAAAATAATTCGCAAGCTTTTTTTGATTCATGCTCTACACTAAAGGCCACCACAATTTCTCGTGTTTGCAAAGAATTTGCATTGTGACCATAAATAGCTTCTGTCCCTAAAAATTCGACTTGCGTTTTAGTAAATGTTCGCATCGAAATTTTTTCTAACACGTGATTGATACGTTGCAAAATCGCCTCACACGTGACGCTTGCTTTTTTTGTTACGTCATTGCCAACGATTAAAAATAAAGCGCGAGCACGATAACCGGATTGATAACAAGCAGAAACTTTATAATAAGGTGAAGGCGCAAAACCTTTTACATTTTTTATAGCCACTTGGTTTGGTGCAATTTCATTTATTTCAATTGCCGAAAGATCACAAATCACATCAGGTAATTGATAACAAGTTGGATCGGCAATTTCATATAATAATTGTTCGGTCACTGTGGCTTTATTAATTAATCCGCCAGAATAAGGTGTTTTGGTGACGATGAATTCACTGTTTTCAGCAATTTCAATAATGGGATAACCAATCGTGTCAAAGTGAGATACGGTTTGCCAATCTGTAAAATTGCCGCCACAACATTGCGCACCACATTCAATGATATGGCCTGCGATACTCGCCATGGCTAATCGATTAAAATCATCTAAAGACCAGTCGAACTCATAAAGTGCAGGCCCCAGGACTAACGCACTATCGACAATTCTTCCTGTAATAATAATATCTGCATTTCGCATTAACGCTTCACGAATAGGTGTTGCACCAAGATACGCATTCACACTTAAAAAATCTTCTGTAGACGATTCATCTTTGCAAATAGAAATTAATTCATGCTCTAATTTTGCGTGATAAGTTAAGTCATCCCCTCTTACAACCGCGATATTTAAATCCGTATTTGATAATTGAGATTGTAATAAATTGACTAAAGCAAATGGATTAACACCGCCGGCATTACAAATCACTTTAATTTTTTGTTGTTGGATACTTGGCAATAATGGTTTAATGATGTGTAAAAAATCAGTGGCATAACCTTGTGTTTTATCATGATGGCGTTGCTTTGCCATGATTCCTAATGTTGTTTCAGCCAAATAATCGAAGACTAAATAATTTAATTGTCCATGTAGAACTAACTCTTGTGCACTAAATTGACTATCACCCCAAAATCCACTTGCACAACCGATTCGTATTTTCTTTATTTCCTGCTCCACAATAAAACCCTTATACACCCCTTCGGCAAAAGCAAGATTGTATCTCTGTTTAAATAATTTTTCTAGCAGAGCGAAATCAAATCATTTAAGATGACATTATTCGTGCCTGTTTTTCGGAACATATCATGTCATATCCACCATTAAATTATATTGGTTATGGAAAAAATCCGCCACAAGCTAATTGGCCTAATCAATCAAGACTTGCCATTAATTTCGTGATCAATTATGAAGAAGGTGCTGAATTAAATATTTTGCATGGAGATGATGAGTCAGAACATTATTTAACAGAAATCACCTATTTACCGAGTTATTCTGGTGAGCGTCATCCCTTTAGTGAATCAATATTTGAATACGGCGCGCGAAGAGGCATTTGGCGCTTACTCGATTTATTTAATCATTATGCGATTCCCACGACGCTTTTTGCTTGTGGCCAAGCCGCAGAAATTAATCCCGAAGTGATAAAAGAATTTTCGACAGCACATCATGAAATTGCTGGTCACGGTTATAGATGGATAGATTATAAAAATATCGAAAAAAAAATCGAACAACAGCATGTTAAAAAAACCATCGACATATTACAACAATTAAGTGGCAAAAAAATACTAGGCTGGTATACCGGAAGACGCAGTGAAAATACGCGCGAAATTATTATGGCTGAAAAATTATTATATGATAGCGATAATTATAGTGATGATTTACCTTTTTGGTTAACCTTAAATAAAAAACCACATCTTATTATTCCTTATACTTTTGATCTCAACGATGCTAAATATTTTATGACACCTGGATGGATGAGTGGTGATGATTTTTTTTCTTATTTAAAAAATGCATTTGATTGTTTATATGAAGAAGGTAAATTAAATCCAAAAATGATGACGATTGCACTTCATGCTAGAATTTCAGGGCGCCCCGGTCGCTTGCAAGCGGTAAAACATTTTTTAGCGTATCTCAAAACATTTAACGATATTTGGTTAGTGCGACGTCAAGATATCGCTTTGCACTGGTGTAACATTTCACAAGGAGAAAATCATGACGAGTGAATTCCATATTGATCCCATGATGCCACATGAAGCGCAGATTGCAATTGATTGGGCAGGCAAAGAAGGTTGGAATCCAGGGCTTCATGATGCAGCTTGTTTTTATGCGTGTAATCCAACCGGGATGTTTGTTGGCAAAGTTAACCAACAACCTGTCGCTGTCGCATCTAGTGTAATTTATGATAATGATTTTGCATTTTTTGGTTTATTAATCGTTGATGAAAAACATCGTGATTGTGGCTATAGCATGGCGATCACTAATAAACGTTTAGAATATATTGGTCAGCGCAATGCAGGGCTTGATGGTGTGGTTGAAATGCAACATGCCTATGCGAAAAATGGTTTTCACTATGCGCATCGAAATATGCGTTATCATATTCAGGGTTTTAAAAATGAAACTATTTTAAAAAATAAAAAAATTGTCGATTTAACCAATTTACCATTACAAACGGTATTTGATTATGATTGCAAACATTTTCCCGCACCGAGACCAGCTTTTTTAAGTGCATGGATAAATCAAGCTGATTGCGAAGCGATTGGTTATGTCGAAAATAATCAATTAATCGGATATGGCGTTTTACGTAAATGTTGGAAAGGCTATAAAATAGGGCCTTTATTTGCTGATAATCAAAAAGTGGCCGAAGTGATTTTTACTTATTTTTGTCATCAAGGTGCAGGTGAAGAAATTTATTTTGATATCACCGAGTTAAATCCACACGCAAAAGATTTAGTGCAACATTACAATATGGATATGGTATTTGAAACAGCGAGGATGTATCTTAAAGATGCGCCTCAATTACCTTTCTCGCATATCTATGGGTTAACCACATTTGAATTAGGTTAAATTGAGGCTTGCGGAAATAGAAAATCTCCATTAGCATACGAAATACTATTAGGAGAGACCAATGAATAACGAATTCAAATCCGATCTAGGAAAAAATATTACTTACGATTCCACTTATAATCCTAACCGCTTGTTCCCTGTGCCGCGAGATTTAAAGCGTAAAGAAATCGGAATTCATGATCATAATTTGCCTTTTTATGGTGTCGATTGTTGGAATCATTATGAAGTCTCTTGGCTCAATGAAAATGGTAAACCCATTGTGGCGCTTGCTGAAATTATTTATGATTGCACAACACCGAATATTGTCGAATCAAAATCACTAAAATTATATTTTAATTCTTTAAATCAAACAAAATTAAAAAATACGCAAACTTTTATTGAGATTGTTGAAAAAGATTTATCTGATTGTGTGGGCGGCGAAGTAAATGTTAATGTTGTTCACCTACTCGATGCAAAACATATTAATTATTTCACCCATTTTAAAGGCATTTGTCTTGATAGCATCGATACTGATTGCTCTATTTATACAGTAGATAATAGTTATTTAACCACTCGCGACCAATTGGTTGAAGAAACACTTTATTCAGATTTATTAAAATCAAATTGTTTAGTGACCAACCAACCTGATTGGGGCAGTGTGCAAATTTCTTATCGGGGTAATCAAATTAATCATGAAGGCTTATTAAAATACATTGTTTCATTTCGTCTACACAATGAGTTTCATGAGCAATGCATCGAAAGAATTTATGTCGATATCATGCAACGTTGTAAACCTGAAAAACTCACTGTTCACGGTCGCTATACACGTCGCGGTGGTATTGATATCAACCCATTTCGTAGTAGTGAAAAAAGTGCCACTTTAGGTAATGATTTTCGCTTAATTCGGCAATAAATCAATTAATGATTTTCTGTCGACTTTGCCAATACCTGTTTTCGGCATAACATCAATAATATGAATGGCATGAGGCACTTCATATTCAGGTAAAATTTGCGCAACAAAATCATGGATTTTTTCAACACTAAAATCAACGGCATCAGATTTCGGTGTTACAAATGCATGAATTAATTCACCGTATTCATCATCTTTTACGCCTGTTACACCAACTTCTAACACATCGGGATGACGATAAAATGCGCTTTCAACCGCTATAGGCGAAATATTATAACCATCATAAATGATCAACATTTTTTTGCGGCCTTCATACCAAATATAACCCTCTTCATCAATACTCGCTAAATCGCCGGTTAAACACCAGCCATCGATTAACGTTTTTTCTGTGGCTTCTGGATTATTTAAATAATAGATCATCATGGCGGGTGATTTGATGCAAAGTTCACCTGATTGATTCGGTGCAAGTGTTTGCCCCTTTTCGTCGATAATTTTTGCGCTAACGTTTTCTACGGGTAAGCCAATAGAACCTTGTTTAGTCGGATCAATATTTTCATTAATGGTCACAGCAAAAAATTCTGACATGCCGTAACAATTTTTTACAGCAAGACCAAAACTTTCCTGAAACGCATGTTGCACAGCCACAGAAACAGCATCGCCACCTGCGTAGCATTGTTTAAGTTGATGTTGATAATTTTTTCTTGATTTTACTTTAGCGGCTAATTGATAACACATACTTGGAACAAGTACTAATGATGTGACGGCGCTGTTAGCAATAATATCTAACACAATATCATTATCAAATTCAGTATCTGACACTAAAAGCATAGTCGAACCATTGGCAATGCTTGGAATGAGCTGAATACTGATGCTTCCACCATGCATCATTGATAATGAAATTAACGTTATTTCATTGGCGTCGAAATTAAAAAAATGATGATAGTTTTTGGCAATAAAGTTGAGACTTTTATAGGGCATCACAATTCCCTTGGGTAACCCAGTACTACCAGACGTATATAAAATTAAAGCTGGATCATTTTCATTAATATCAACAGTATAAATTGAAATATCATTTTCGATATAAAGTTCATTAAAATTTTTAAACGATAAATTTTTATCTTTATAATTGATAACAAACGTATCTTTTATTGTCGGTGTTTCTTTTAAAGATAAATTTAATTCTTTGCTAAAACGGGCATCGCTAAATAAATATTTAGATTTTGTATGATTAATAATATAAGTCACTGTATCATGTTTTAAGTTACTATTAATAGGAACGACAGTGATACCTAAAGAAAAAGCAGCAAAGTATAAATAAAGACATTCTTTACCATTTCCCAAATACACTGCAATATAATCGCCTTTGACCAAACCTAAGTTCACGAGCCCCCGAGTTAATTGCTGGATTTTAGTCATGAATAAGGAATAAGAGATTTTCTCTTCACCTTCAATAATGGCTATTTTATCGTTGAATTTTGCGCTATTTTGGCTAAGTATTTGATTAATATACACGGTAAGACTCACATATGATCAATTATTTTCAATTTAAATTCCACAAGGTTTTCCCTTTGGAATAGTCCTAAATGAATTCACCACATATCGATGATTAAATGTCTCAATTTGTAGGGAATAAAGTAGAAAAATTATACCATTTTTTACTGTAAAAGACCCTTAAAACTTTGACATTCGTAGAGGTTGCTTAAGAAGTCTTTAGGGTTTAAATATTAATTTATAACGATTGAATCGATAGTTTTACATCAAAATTTTGCACATTGAAATGTAAATACCCATTCATTTAAACGATAAATAAGGGAGGGAATATTTTCTTACCTATATTGTTAAGTTATAAAAAAGGAATATAATCTCGAAATCTAATTAAGCATAATGACAGGAATATAATAAATTTATGTTTAACCATCTTAATGTTTCACCTGCTATAAATGACTTTAAACAGTTAATAAATATTTTATATCAAGGTCTAGTTGAATATAGAGGTGCACGATCAAACAAATCCTCTATCCCGAAAATTTATGAGTTTGCAGGTTGGACTACCTTTTTTAAGGGTGATAAAGGAACGACTCGTTGCGATCGAATGTTAGTACTTGTTGAGGAATTCAACGAACGACCTATATCGGATTACAATGAAAGTGATAAAAAATATATTCTTTTACTCACACTTGCTCTATTTGAAACATCATCAACTTGGTTGACTTCCGCGATTGCTCATAGATTAATCCAAGGTAAATATATGGTTACTTCTGGACTACCGTATAATGTAACATTTCATGATATGAGATCTGAAATAATAAAGTTTAATCCCGCCCAATACCTTATGATAAAAAAAGAACATGATGCGGGACGTACCGAACATTTTCATATGGTTTATAGTACCCATTCATTATTGTGGGATATAGCCATTACGCTCATTCCGAATGATGATGAATTTCAATTTTTTAAGGGGCAGGTAAATAAAATCCGACAATGGATTGATGGTAAAATTAATTCGCGACCCGATATTACACCCTGCATAGAATTGGCAGATATAACCTCTATTCATCGCGCGAGTAGGGAAAGAGTTAGCGCCTAGTGCTTAATATTAGGGAAAAATAAATTTAACCTGTCTAACCATGCACGCAAACCAACAAGAAGTGTTCCCAAATAAATCTATGCAAGATAAAAAGTTAATCTTGTTGTATTAAATAAATTTAACACACGCTTAACATAACGTTACTGTTTATTTAAGCGTGACCGTTAAATACTGCACCAATTGAATGAGCGTTATCCGTAGAAAAGTTTTGTGAATAAGAACACACTGTAACGTTTTCGCCTTGATTAATAAAACTGATCACAATCGGATAGTTTGAATTAATTGCATTTACATCTTTAATCGCTTGACTCACCGCGCCATTTTGGCCAAGTGCCTTGTCTTCAAAAACAACTAAAGTAAATTTATTATTTCCAATTTGAATTGTGCCATTAGGCGTGGATACAGCTAACAATGTTTGATTGTCCTCATCATCAAAAGCATGCAATAGACTTGGTGAGCTATAAATGCTTTTCATCATATTACTTGTCGGACACTGATTTTTAGTGATGGGATTATTCGCTAGTGCCAATGATGAGGAGAGAAATATAGTAGCAGCAAAAACAACTGAACTTAATTTCATTGCATTTTTCATTATAAAACTTCCAAGATAATTATTAAGGTAAACTAGCTTAAGGTAATCCCCTTTTAAGATATATCCTAATTTACTGCAGGAATAATGGTGATCACCGACAGAAAAAAACAAAGTTATCCGCATTTATGCTGAATGTTTACCAAAATAATTTTTTTAAATAGCTGCTTGTAATTGGTGATCTGGCCTATCATCATCGGTTAATTCGATATTGTATCCCGCTTTAATGACGGGTCCGAAAATGCTGTCATTATATAATTGGTGTTGCCATATCACTTCCTTAAAACGTTTTGATATTGAGTCGCCAAATAATCTGTCTGGGTAAGATAAAATAGAAAGAAGTTTTAGCTTCACTGGAAGAGGCGTTATTCTTAAATGTAGCGCAAACATTTCTTGTGCTAAAATCTGCATGGTTTCTTCTGGATATACCGCTAAACTTTTATGGCAATAACTCAAAAACTCGTGTTCTGTGATTGATCTTGATTCTATTAAATACAGTACAAGATTCAATAATGGCGCATTTGGGTTGATCTTTAATATAGGTTTAATTCTTTTTAAAAGATCTTCCATATGACTGAAGTTATCAATTTTAATCGCGGCCATTTGAGAAAGCATTAATTCTCGCACCAAATCCACTTCGCCATTAGAATTAGTCCTATAAAAAGCAGCAAGTTCTAACATTGCTGGCACGTGTCCTTGCAAACAAGCACGTAAATGGACATAATTTTTTACATCTGTCGAAAACATGTTTAGGAGCTCAGGTTTTATTCTTGCAAGATCACTCAATAAATTAATGGCATGACGATTGGGCGCAATACCCTGACAAGCCTTAATGATCCAATTAAGACCAATTAGACAATGGCTGCGACTGCTTGATTGCCACTTATCAATGATAAAATGGCCAAGATAATACATCGAACTTTTGACGCCAAGCTTAGCAGCCATGTAATAACAATTTCCAACAATATACGTTCTTTGCTCTTCACTAACAGGGTGAACATTTAATTGACGAAAATATAATAGCCCTAAATTTTCATAAGCAATAGCCGTATTGTGTTCAGCACTTTTAATAAAATGCTTTTCTGCATTTTTAAAATCTTTTTTTTCTGCAAAGTTTACCCCCAAGTTATTATATTCTGATTCTTTACCGAACCGAATCGCTACTTTTATCCAACTAATTTGTCGCTGAGAATAAGGTGAAGTTTCATCTGGTTTATGATGAGCAAGATGAAATTGTTGTTCAATCTTAGCTAAAAACATTGCAAAGCGACCTTTAAATGGATTCTCATTTTTTGTTATTTGAAATCCTCTTAACGCAAGCGCATAGGCTTGATCTAAATTTCTTTTTATCCCTATTCCACCAAAAAAAATCAACATATGCTGAAATAGTATTGTGGGATCATCGTTTAATGTAACTTCATGACTTAATGAATCAAATAGAATGGGTAATTGATGTTGACCGTTTAATACATCTTTTGCTAGAAGATGCATTTTATTAGTAGAACAGAAAAAAAACCAAGCTGCTTCTCTAAGATTTCGTTGTTGAAAATGCCTTAATGCTTTTAAATATTCTAGATCGCCGGGATACATCATGCCTCCAAATAAATAGTTTCATTTCTATAATTTGCATGACTTCAACATGTGAGTAACATTGTGAGTCAATTTATAAACTTGGCCATTTTATTCAACATGATTCAGTAATGTATATCACCTATTTAGGATATTTAGTTAAGAAAATGGGGGTTCTTTTCAATTCAGTCGTTTTTACTGGAAACTAACTTTTGTTTGATTTTTTAGGTGATTGGTATATTAATATTGGTTCTATAAGACAGTGAGCAAGAATACGCGAGTAAGAAAATCTAAATGCAATTTATTCAATCACACTTATTTATTTCACAGGATAAAAAACAATTATGGAAATAAATACTCATATTAGTGTCGATGAAGCAACACAAGAATGTTATGAATAATTTACATTAATGGATTATTACCCTTCACGAGGCTTCTTAGATTTACTAGAAACTAAGCTTTATTTACTCGTATTCTTAGTCAGTATTTTTGTTTCGTTTACGATACTCCGATTAATCAGTAAATTTTATCCCATCGATTTCACTGTTGAATTGGGTATTAGTCTTATTGCAGCGCTTGTTGTGTGGATATTAATATTTTGCGTGCCGAAGTTAAAACAGTTAAGGCGCCCCATCGTTAATAAAGCAAAAATTGATGCGCTTGGTGGATTTGGGCTAATTGGCATTAAATCCTATGACATTAGTTGGAACGTCACTAACAGTAGCATCAAGATTCATAGTTCGTTGCCACATCCGCCATCACAAGTTCTATATGAAAACATTGTCGCTGTTTATCAATCTGAATTATATTTCTGGCTCATTTACCGTGAAAACACTACACCAAAGGAAAATCATTTCTCATGCATGCCCTTACGGGCATTTAATGAAAAAGAAAATCGCACTTTCATCAATCATTTATCTAACCATAATATAACAATAAAAAAACTTATTATACGTTAAAATAATAGATAATTTAATTTAATCAGGACTTACGCAAAACGAAGATTTTGTTTGTGGTCGAGGCATAATCTGCAGT
>CAYGUK010000057.1:0-24464 GCA_964352985.1 uncultured Legionellales bacterium | reverse complement strand
GTCGGCAGTGTCTGTTGTGTATAAGAGAGAGATCAACACCTTGGCCCTGTTGTTGTGCGGACATATTAAATTCGTTACCTAAGTCAGCCGTTATTACAATAGTATAAACTATTTCGACAAGATAAAGTGATTGTCTATCACTTCCTCCCCTTAACTATATCATCGGTATTCACTAATTCGTAGTCTTGTATTCTACCAAATTTTCTAAATAAATCAGTAAACTGGGGAATTACAAACATAGTTTATTGATAACTCTAAAATCTATGGTTAAAAAAACTAGACTAACCAACAGAATATCTGTACAATGATAACTGGAGTTAGTGTATATTGCAGATAAAATTGATATAATATAACATATTATGTATGTTCCTTTCATTTATTAACTCCTGAAAAATTATTGGATTAACTTTATCAAGACGGAATATATCATTTGAATTTTTTTATATGGAGATAGATATGTCTAACCCTGAAAACACAGTTAAACAACAACAAGAAGCGGAAAAACGCAGAAAACAATTATTGAGCGATCTAGCATCAAAGCAGCAAGAACGTCGTCAGCAAGATCAAATGACATCGGCTACTCAAGCACAGAAACAACAAACTGCTACTCGTAGTTTATTTGTTCCTCCACCTGCACATCCTAATGTAGATAGCCCTATCAAACAAACAAGAGATCAAGCTCAACGTACTAAAGATGTCCAGGCTCATTATCATGCGTTAAATTCTGTTTTACATATTTTAACAATTATTAGAGAACAAGCATTCATTGCAAACCAAATGTTTAATGAAATGTTGTCTAAAACTGTAGTCGGTTCAAAAGAGCAACAACAATTGTTAGATAAACTTAAATCAGATCGTGAAATCGTCGCAATTGCTTATAAGGTTAGCAATGTAGCCATCGAATATCTGATGTTGATACAACAAAATCTTCATATGTTCCATCTCAATACAGCCGATGCTCTAGCCAACCACAATGTTGGTAATATTGAAAGTTTAGATGAACATAACCAAGATCAAAGTGACTTGATAGATGATCACAACAAAAAGTTAAATGAACTCATGCAGTATTGGAACTTAAGAATCGATCCCAGTGCGCTTCATCAATTAATGGCGGCTTCAGGATCTATAAAGGATGCCTATGATGCTCGCCAAGATGCACCAACTGATGAGTTATCATATTACAACGAGCTTAAGCAAAAATACCAAATGTTTTCTCAACAATTGGCGTTAATTGAAGCCGAAATGAAAAAACAGAAAAAACATGGTTTTAGCGTATTTGATATTGTATTTGGTGGAAACCCCATTCTAACATTTGCACTAACGTTTAGTGTAGCAGCCCAACTAAGTATTTTATCAAATCAAAATAGCGAAATAGCAAGACAACATTTGTTAAGGGAAGCAGCTAGGCTTACCGCTGCTCAAGCTGGCGCCTCAAAAGCATGATTTCTTCTTAATAATATGTTATAAATAACACCTAATCTGAAAATAAAAAACCATGCAACGCATGGTTTTTTATAGCTTAAACAAATTTATCCAGCACGTTTTTTATTTTCAATAACTTGTATTCTAGGAGAAAACAATGAAGAGAATTACATCTATCGTTTTAACAACATTACTTTCCACTGGTGTGACATTTGCAATGGCTAATAATAGCGCTCACCAAATTAGTTTACGTGCTACTCCCTCTAAAGATGCTAAAGTGATTGCAGAAATTACCCCCTCTCAAAGACTCATTCCGATTTTTCAACAAAATGGTTGGACTAAGGTAGGTAATCCAGAAAATGGCATTGTTGGCTGGGTAAAAACAAATAAATTAACTCAAAATGAAAATCATTCATCACAACAATCTCAACATATCGAAAGCATTCGTATCCCGCATTATTCACAGACAGTGATCACAGCTGTTACAGGAAAAGATGGTAAAACAACTTATAAAGTATATGAAACAGGTAACCACCATAAAATCACGCAAGCTGATGCTCGTCAGTTATTTAATCGTATGGAAAAACAACAACAAATCATGCAGCAACATTTCAATCGCATCATGCGTGAAAATTTCGCGGCATTTAATCAACCTTTTTTTAATAATCATTTTTTTGGGCCACAATATACTAATTTCATCCCACCAGTAGAAATTATCGTTGAGCCACCCAAAAATGAAGCCGCATTAAAACCAATACAACCTCACTCCAAACCAAATATCCATGCCATATCACCTAAACCTACAGAAAAAAATTAAAATATCCACAGTACAAACCAGCTATTATTATCGATAGCTGGTTTTGTAAATTTAATAATCTTAAATTTGAATATCAACAATATTCAACAAAAGTAAAAGAGGGAATAATGTTTTTTATAAAATGTAGTTTTTCCTATGAAAAAATTATGACTTAAGTCTAGTTATCTTCTTTCTGAATTAATTTATGATTTTTATATTCATAGTGAATTATTTGACTACCCGTATTATGAACGAAATGGCTAATATTATTAGCAAGGACTTTTCCTTCACGAATAGTTAACAATTGATTCCCCATGCGATCTTTGGGATGAATTCCGCCTAAAGGCTCAATAATATCATCATCATTTACATATATTGCGACATAAGCATCACGGCGGGGTTCAGGTTTTGCACGAATCACTGCTTCGATTGCGCTTTGTTTAAGATAAACAGGTCGGCCAATACTTAATTTGGTAATACTATCGAGCAGAGTTGCCCATTTTCGTAAATTTAAACCATCTGCTTGATAAAGTGAAACATAAACAAGCGTCATGCCTTCTCGTGCTTGACTAATGGCTTTAGGCGCTTCTGGTGATAAAAAGTCTTCATCAGTTTCGGCTAAACACTGGCGAATTTTATCGCGCATGGCTCGAATTCGATTACCAATGCCTTGGAAAAATAAGCTAATACTCCAATCAGCATTGTTAAGACATTTTTCAATAAGACCTAAGAGATTACGATAAATTCGCTTTTTTTCGCGATCTATCACTTCTTGTTTTTCAGGTAATTTATCAATTGCATTCAATTGTTCGGTGGCAATATCAATCGCAAGGTAATAATCACGGGTGAGCCAAATGCATCGTTTGCGTTGCTCGATTTCTTCGGGACTTTTAGATTTTTGAAAGATCCTTTGTTTGTCGCTCACTTGCTCCTGTCCCTTTGCAACGGTCATATTTGAATATGCCATTTGAATCCTCTGTAATTTTAGATTTAGTCACCTATATTCTGAATATAAGGATTAACTACGTCTATAGTCTCAGCACTAGGAAATCCAGTTTCAGGAAGACCTAAATTGATTAGACTGTAATTCTTTACCGGAAGCGGCGGCGGGTAGTATAGTACCATCTCTGATTCTGTCAGCTATAAAAGAGCGTCTTTCATGATCCTCAAATAGACTTCTTACGCCGCCACCAAAAAGCTTAACCATAGTGCTTTGTACACCATCTGATTCACCTGATGCGGCATGAAGAAATTCATACAAATCAGTAGCACTAGCCATAAAACTCTCACCTTAATTAAAAAAGTCAAAAGACTTTACCTAATACTTAGTATAGCCGTTACACAAACAAATATTGAGTGAGTTCCATGGCAGAAAAAACTTCGCAGGGTCCTTTGGCGAAATGTAACTAATTATTAAATACTTACAGTTACAAATTATATCGTTACCAGTAGACTGTTTTATTAATCGTACACTTATAGTTTACACCAATACATAGAAAATTTCCTCTACTTTTTAGACCAAAAATGGGATATTTGCGTAAAAAAACGTTAATGAATTGCTCATCTTTTCAGCAACATAAGTAAAATCCCGTAAAAACCTGCTATAAATAGAGGGAGTAATCCCTTCTAAAATACTCAAAAAAATGGAGGGTTTAATCGTACATTAGCTCATCTAACGGCGTACTTTCAAGTGATGGCGCAGCATGCATTAATTCACAAAGCACATCGGCAATACACAAGTAACGCAAAACATTAGGCGTCACTTCATCAAAAATTACTCTTACGCCCAAAATAGATTTTTCGGCTTCCTCGAATGAAATACCAATCCCATAACCCAAACATAAAGAACAAAGCTGATCAGCTCGTCTGGCTATTGCGGGTAATAATCCTGTTTCAGAAAATACTTCATTATTGCTGATAGGGCGCTCGTTCAACGTAAAATTTGCTGTTAGTGCGACTGCTAATTTACCTAATTTTGTTGTCATATCCATAATTATAACCACCAAGGCCTAGCCATTTTACGGTTACCGGCAAAGAAATACCGTAACCAACGTAAAAATACGATGACAGAAAATCCACGACGATTGAGATAGGTAAAAAACATAATACAGAAAAGTGCGGTGAAAAAAGTCCACCAAGTGATATGGAGCAACCAAAGTAAGAAAGGAAAACACGCTTGTGCATCAAAAATCCAAAACCGTGGCAGTCTTGCCGAATCGCGCCAATGTGAATCACTCTTAAAACCTGCCATTTTGGTCTCTCACGATATCTTTATTGATATAGTTTAACAGCATTTCTTGACAAAAAAACACCTTCTTGATTCAATGGGTTGTTGTTTTTTAACATCTAGGTATACGGTGTATGATTGGTCGATTAACGGGGATAGTCATGGTAGCGCTAACATTAGCATCATGCGCCGCTCATATGCCTCGAGAAAACACAATGGATCCAGCAGAAGTTAAATTAGCCGAAGCTGCAAGTGATGTAAGCCACTCTCTCGTTCAATTAGCTGCAATTGAACAATCAGCAAACCCACAGGCGCCGGTTAATCCGCCCCCTGATCCCTCAAGTTATGGCATGGGCAGTCTTGTATCAATAGATTGGTCAGGTCCTATTGCGCCTCTTGTTGCAAGAATAGCAAAAGCTAGCGGTTATCGCTTAGAAATTATGGGACGCCAACCCGCAATTCCTATTATGGTTACCATGGTCGCGCATAACACACCAATAGGTGATGTGTTAAGAGATTGTGGTTTTCAAGCCGGAAGTCGAGCTGACATTGTTGTTTTCCCATCTCGGCGTATTGTTGAATTACGATATGCGCCGGCTTAAGCAAGTATTATTTGACAACATCGCTACAACTTGATTCAATGTTTTTACTTTTATTTCATTAATATAAGCTCATGCGATTACTATTAACGATTACGACTTTACTGTTGACTCTTCTCGTAAGTGGTTGCTACAGACCTGTGCCTGTTAATACGTTAAATTTAAGACAACTCCAACTGCTAAGCCAAAACACTGTCCGACAAGCTTCTGGTGGCCTAAATGATTTACGTTATAGTAATCTTAAAGAAACAGCGACAAGCCTTGGTGCTCGCGCTGGACTCGCTTATCGTGCTAGACAAATTGATGACATGCTAGATAATGAAGGCAAAAATCTAGATCGCTCATTTAACTTCGATGGCTTAATACTGGCTCATAATATTATGCCACCCGTTCTTGTTGAAGGACGTGATAGTCTAAATTTAGCAAGTGGTAATTCTATTCGTTTAGCGGATAGAACTTATCGTATTATTCAACAAGCTCATTTTGTTACAGCACCACCGACATGGCGCACTTATATTTGGATGGATTTTCAAAAACCTAAAGCACCTGATCCCAGTTTGTTACCCAAGAATCCTCGGGAAAATCGAGTCTGGTCTTACTACATTAAAGTGGGTTGGAAACAGGGTATAAGACAAGCTAACGCTATATATACGGCTAATTTAAATCGTCTTGAACGAGATTTTAAAGGCATGTTACTTTATCGCAACATGCTCACTCAAAATATGGTTAGCGCGCCATTTGTTGCAAAAACTGATTTGGGTGTCACAAGCAGTAGTGGCGAAATGCGAGTCAATGATCAAGTTTTACGAATTACTGCTTTACCTGAAATGCAAACAAACAGTAAAACATGGAACCCAGTCATCCTCAAAACTTGGCAGAAGCAGTTACAAAAACATGCCAATACGCCGATATATTATAAATAGTAGATAGTTTATGAATAAAGACGAACAATTTCTGCCTGATGAACCCACGCGTTTTAAGCCTGATGATTTGGAGAGAGTATTACTCTGGTGTGAAAAATTAAATTCATCTGATATTACAGTTCAATCTAATGAACCTATATTCGCAGAAGTTTATGGTCGCTTACTAAAAATAACAAAGCATAAACTCACTAATACAGAAGTAGGGGAGTTTTTAAATCATATTTACGGTCCTAATGGCGTCACGCAAGTTTTAAGTGGTGTTGATATCGACACCCACTACGAATTTCGACCCAATCGTGCTGAACGTTATCGTTACCGTGTAAACGGCGTTGGTTGTGAAATTGAAGGACAAGAAGGTATTCAAATTACAATTCGTACTATCCCAACCGATCCGCCACCATTAAGTGAAATGAAGCTCCCACAAACAATTCTTGATGCTTATGCGCCACACCAAGGTGTTGTTTATGTCACCGGCGCTACTGGCTCGGGTAAAAGTACTTTACTTGCATCAATTATTCGTGATTTAGCCGAAGATCCAGATAGTCATCGAAAAGTATTAACCTATGAATCACCTATCGAGTTCGTCTATGACTCCGTTGTTAAAACTTCTTCAGTGGTGAGTCAAAGTGAAATACCAAGACATCTACCTTCTTTTGCTGCAGGGGTGCGCAATGCTTTGCGTCGTAAACCGAGATTAATACTAGTAGGTGAAGCGCGTGATCCAGAAACAATAAGTGCAGTAATCGATGCAGCGTTAACAGGTCACCCGGTTTATACAACACTCCATACAAATGGTGTCGCTGAAACAATTAGACGTTTAGTAACATCGTTTCCACTAGGTGAACGTCATGGACGATTGATAGATATCATTGAAACAGTACGTCTCATTATTTGGCAACAATTAGTTCCAAGCACAGATGGTAAACGTGTACCACTACGTGAATATCTTGCTTTTGATGAAAATATTCGTGATACCTTATTAGAATCTGACCCTGAAAATATCACAGCGACAACAAGAGATATGGTAAAAAAATTTGGCCAATCAATGTTTGTCGAAGCAAAAGAAAAATTCGACCAAGGCTTAATTAGTGAGCGCACTTTTAAAGTGTGTGCTGCTGGTGCTAAAAACATGGACCGTGATGCAGGTCTATAATAAGAAACTTCGAATTCGACTCATTTTTATCTATACCCCAATTATAATTGCTGCAGTAATTATCGATCAATTTATTCCTCAATTAGTTAGCATGACAGCATATCTTGGTTTTTTGATCAGTTTTTTCTTAATTTTAATATTGATTTTTGTAAAAGATTCAAAAGAAGCGTTAGAACCTTGCCCAACAAAAATCAGATTAGTTAATCATGCTATTTCAATTATTATTTTACAATTACTCAACATTGTTTTTGCTATATCAATGTTAAGTGTTTTATTAAGCTACTTGTTCATTCCTCGCATTGTAAAAATTCAACCGCAATTAATAAGTGTAATAATAAACAAATACTATCTCTTTCAACCAATATCATGGAGTTGCTTAGCTGCTGTTGGTTTAATTATTTGGCGTTATAGGAAATTTAAACCTGCTACGTTTCAGCAAGTTTTATCACCGATTTTTAAATCACATACTGATAAAATCCCAGGCTTATTTGTATTATTTTATTCCCCTTTAGCGAATGCTTTTGTTTTTTATTGGTTTACTGCTTTAAGTATATTACTTTTAAGTAAAGCAGGTTGCTTATTAATTCATATCCCAATGATACAGTCTATCACCATGCCAACTTTAATTTTCTGCTCATTTATCGCTTATCCTTATTTAACAAAAGAAAGCTCTAAAATTATCCGGCACTTAACTTGGAAAAACTTTACTTTAGGTGGCTTTTATCTTTGTTATATATTACTAACCTCATTGATAATCATATTTTTTAGTCTTATTACTTTTTATCTCCAAAAAAAATTACCAGCTGAAATTTATCAGCCACAATCACTAAATTTCTCGAATAGTTATCTACATCAATCAATCATAATTTTTGCACTAACTTGGATGTATCTAACCCTGACTTTACAGGGTTCAATTTTAGCTCGTTTAGGAAGAATCTTTACTGTTAGGCAATTTATAATATTTGCAGCTATCCTCCCAAGTTTGATATTTTATTCCACAATAAAATTTCACTCGTTACAATTACTTACTAATACAAAAATATCAATTACAATGACATCTCTAGGTTGCATCTTGTTTTTGATACTAATAAGAAAGGCAAAAAACAATAAAGCTTATGAAATAGGGTATATAGAACAAACACCTAATCAAAAATTTTTAACCCTTACTTATTTTATTCGTTCTCATTTTATTATGATCAGTTTTATTATATTCATCTACCTGCTAAATGGTTTAATTTTTCTACATGTGATATCATTAATTGCTGCTATACCAATATTTTTAACCTATTTATTACTTGGCCCTGCCATCTTAACGACGATTATAAAAGGCAAAAATCATGGGAACAGAGACAACAGTTGAACTTCAAACGTTATGCTCTATTTGCAAAGATATATCTGAGCAATGTCAACTATTAACTAAAAAAGCATATACCATAAACCACACAAATCCCATAATCGGTATAATCGATTTATGTCGACTCGGCTTAACTTTTCAAAAAGTAATGTTTAATAGTTATATTGATATACTAAGCCATCCAAAAACTTGGCAACAAACGCTAACTAATTTTAATCAACAACATCATTTATTAATTAAAAGTATTTTAAGTCAAATTACATCAGGCGAAGTTGAGAACATCATAGAACCCGAACGAGCTGATAGACGTTTTCGCCATCCAACATGGAAAACACAACCACTTTATAATTATTTAAAACAATATTATTTATTAGTTTGTCAATTTGCTACACAGGTTTTTAATCAATTAACAAATGATAATGATTTCGAAAATAATCAAGCACGTTTTCATACTAAACTATTACTGGAAACCCTTGCTCCAAGCAATTTTTTGATCACCAATCCTGAAATATTACAATTATCTTTTGAGCAAAAAGGCTTTAATTTATTAAAAGGTCTATTAAATTATTTAACAGATTTAAATTTATGGCATGGTTTAATTAATATAAAAAAATGCGAGCTAGATGCTTTCACCATGGGTGTTAATATTGCTACCACAAAGGGTAGTGTTATATACGAAAACGATTTGATGCAATTAATTCAGTATCAACCCACCACTGAGAAGGTCAATCAAATACCCATCTTAATTGTTAGCTCGTGGGTTAATAAATATTACATTTTAGATTTACGTGAACAAAATTCTTTTATTAAATGGGTTATTGATCAGGGTTTTAGTGTATTTGTTGTTTCGTGGATAAATCCCACTAATAAATTAAAAAATAAAGATTTTGCGGATTATGTTTTAGAAGGCCCCGTTACAGCATGTGAACAAATGACAAAAATAACTGGTCAAGAAAATTTTCATGCCATTGGTTTTTGTTTAGGTGGGACTATTTTAGCATCAACTATTGCCTATTTTAAAGCACAGGGATCATCTCCAATTAAATCTCTAACCATGCTTTCCTCCATGTTAGATTTCACCGACCCTGGACCAATGAAACATTACACAGGTGATGCTCAAATCAATTTATTCGAGCAGAGTACAAAACAACATGGTGTTTGGCATGGAGAAAAAATGATTACTGCCTTTAACACGCTAGATAGTAATCTTTATATTTGGCCTTATTTTATCAATCAATACTTACGAGGAAACTCTCCAACAACATTAGATTCTTTATTTTGGACAATTGATTTAACTAATATCCCACAAGCGTTATTTAGCTTTTATATGCGAAGCTGTTTGAAAAATAATTCATTAATTAAACCAGGTAAAATTAAAATAAATAATATCGGCATCGATCTTACTCTCATCGATATTCCATCATTTATTATTGGTCTAGAAGATGACCATATTTCTCCATGGAAAACTAGTTTCAGAACAACCAACATTATTAAGGGGGATAAAACATTTATATTGGTTGGCGCAGGTCATATAGCTGGCGCACTGAATCCTCCAAATAAAAATAAATATTATTATCTTCAATCAGCAAAAATTAATAACGATCCAAATGAATGGTATCAACAAGCAGAAAAAACAAAAGGATCATGGTGGCCAAAATGGTGTGAATGGTTAACATTACAATGCGACAAAACTATTCCTGCAATTAATATTCAACCATCAATGATAATTGAAGCAGCACCTGGGCGTTATGCAAAAACAACCATTCATGATTTATTCGCCAATATTTAAACCACCTTTAGGTCCTTGTTTTGCACCTTTCCACCAATTAGATAAATTATCACCCATTTGTCCACCAGCATCCATCGCACCTTTTGCTGTTTCTGAAGATAGATCTGCTGTGGTTTGTCCAACTTTACCAGCCGTTCCTGAAACAGCTCCTTGAATTTCTTGTAATGGTGCTTGTGAATCGCCGAGTTGCTCTTGCCCGCCAATCCAGCGCAATACTTTATTTGGAATTTCAGTAATTAAAGTAAACGCTTTATTTATTACCATTACAACGATAAAAGTATAAATGACGACTATAGCAATCGCTTTAAATCCATCAGACCAACCATTAGCACCATTTCGAGCCATATTTGCAACCGCAGGTCCAAAACCAAGATTTAATAATTTTAATCCAACATAAGATAATAAAATTCCAGCAATGAAACCAATAATCATCAAACTGGGTCGTAAGAAAATATTCACAATTAACATGATTGCCGGTTCAGCTTTACCGTAAACTTCGTGACCTCCATCAGGGTGAATCACACCAAGTGCGACCAACGGTGCTGCTACCATTGATTCAATCACACCTAAAATCCAACCCAAGCTACCAAATAAAAATACAATATAAGGAATTAATGGCACGTAATACGCCATGACTGCACCTGCAGTAAATAATAATCCCATCAACATGGCGCATAAGGGAATTATCCAAAGTAATGTCGTATTTATTGCATCAGAAATAGCCTTTGTACAAGGAAACATTGATGTTACCAAAGTGATCCCAAATACGAAGGCTGCAATTTCAATCCACATCCAAGCAACTTGATTTATTAATTTATTTCCCAAATATACAACTGCTACTACTGGATCAACATTATCGTGTTCAAAACCCGAACTCCAATAACCTTCTGCAATTCCAACCATGCCAAAAGTGAAAATATTTATAACTGTGTCAACATCACCCATTCCACTTGCGCCTGGAAAGCCAAGATGGACAGCAAGGTTGGATGGTGGGATTTGAGAAACCAAATTTGTCGCATTTCTTGTAATACCATCAGTGATCATGCTCATAACAGTATTAATAGCAACCCAAATAGAATTACTACCAAAAACTGCATCACCATAACTTGACGGATTAAAACTTGTCGAGGTTAACACCATATTTCCAATACTAGCACGACTATTATTAAGCCCTGCTAATTGTTGATAATATCTTCCAGCAGTTATCCAACCATCGGATAATGAACCTTGTAATCTTTGATTAATATTTTGATCGATAATTGAATTTGCACGATGAATCGAGGGATCCAAAATAGCGATATAATCAAGCGAAGCATTCCGTAAAACATTTTCTGGTTCTTTTTGATCAATAATTCCATTGCTATTCGTCATGGAATTAATATTTTTGATCAGGTCATCGGCAAAAGGTTCCGTGTCTAAAATCATTTGTTGAACTGCACTAATCTGAGCGTCATTTAATGTCGTATCATTATTTTTAGGAAACGTCATTTGACCACAAACATATCCACCCTTTATTACATTTGGAACTGTCGTAAAATCAACTGCATTATGTTTACGATTTTTTAGAGTAGTTATCTGTTGGTCTGAAGGAAAATCAAGATAATAAGTTCGACCTTGAGAACCTAATTTAGGAATCGAAGGGCGCAGGGTAATATCTATGGCATTATGTTTCTGTAGAAAATAACTCACACCTGCTAAGCAAATGTTTTGTTTCAAAATTTGACCGGCCATATTGGTAATACTTGTCACATTAGAACTTGTTATTTGCGTTGGCATAATCGTGCCAGTACTAATGATATATTCTAGTGTAGTTTTCCATAACGTATCTGCTGCCCCTACCCCCTGAATAATTACCCACATAATAAAAATTTGAATAATTGAATAACCTGATGCTTTGGGGATTAATAATGCCGTACCTAAAGCACTTCTTAACGGAATCCACATCGTACTCCATTTTCGACCTAAATATTCACCTTCATGTGCGGTATTCATCGTTGAAACAACAATCGTATATAAAATAATAATTCCGCCTACGCCAATAACAGCGGCATTATAAATACCAAACATTGCACCTAAAACTTGAGTTCCATAACCATGTAATACACCATCAACACCACCAAACATTTGACCTAAAAGTAAAATGGATTTATCTGTACCATCTGTAATTGGTTTGGGTGTAAAAATATTTAATATATTATCCGCAAAAATATTTTGCCAATAAAAAAGTAAAATTGTAAAAAAAGCTAATATACTAGAATTACGAATTAGTTTTTTCATTATTGCTTTTCCTCAATATATCAGCACAAAACCATTGCCGAAAAGAATAACCAAGCCTTCTAGTTTTTACTTGATAATACCAAAATCGTTTTCGAAAAGCGTGTGCTAAAATAATTGCACCGATTATAAAAGAGATATAAGAACTTAAAAAAGCTTGATTAAAGAAAAGTAAATACCCAGCATAAGCAAATACAATTAATGCTAATATTAAATAAACATAGGCTAAATAATAGAATTCTTTCTGTCTTGCAATAAGTTCCTCGTCATTTAATTTCAAGCGACTTTTTGCTTGATTAAAATCCTCAACAATTATTGCTTTTTTAGGAATAAATAAATTTTTTATAAATAAAAATAATGCTGTCGTCGTATTTGCGATCGCTCGATAATCTAACCACCTTGGAACATCGACATGAGGCTTTACAATTTTGCCCATTACACGGAAAAATCCCATCACACCCCCAGTTTAAACCCTCGTTCAATAAACTTATTAAACCGCAAGCATTAAAAGAAAGCAATGTCCATTGATGAAGTGCATAAATTATTCTTCACTGTCATCTTGATCATCTGTGTCGTCTTCTTCAGTATCATGTAAGTTTGTCCCTTCTTCATCGACACCATCGATGCTTAAACCTTTTTTAGGACCCTGCTTCGCATTTTTCCACCACTCTTTCGTCTTCTTACCTAATATATCACCTGCATCCATCGCACCTTTTGCCGTTTCTTGAGATAAGGAAGCCATTTGCTGACCTAATTTACCCCCAGCCCCGGTTACTGCGCCTTGAATCTCACGAAGTGGCGCTTGTGAATCACCCAATTGTTGTTCACCTCCACCTAACCAACGAGTAACTTTATTTGGTATTTCTACAATTAAAGTGTGAGCTTTATTAATTATCATCACAACTAAATAAGTATAAATCAGTACTATCACTAAAGATTTAAATCCATCAGACCAACCATTGGATCCTGCAGTTGACATACTTGCTACAGCAGGACCAAAACCTAAATTTAATAATTTCAAACCCACATACGATAATAAGATTGCAACGATAAAACCGATAATCATTAAACTTGGTTTTAAAAATATGTTAACGATAAGCATGATAGCTGGTTCAATTTTCCCATAAACATCATGTCCTTCAGGATGCATTATCCCCATTGCAACTAAAGGCGCCGCAATCATCGTTTCAATGACACCTATTATCCAGCCTAATGCACCAAACAAAAAAATTATATAAGGAATAAGAGGCACGTAGTAAGCAAGAGCAATACCTGCTGTAAATAATAATCCCATCATCATCGCAGTAAGTGGAATAATCCATAATAATGTTGCTTTTATTGCATCCATTATGGCTGAAGTAAATCTAAAAATAGAAGTGACAAACGTGATTGCAAAAATAATCCCAGCAATTTCAATCCACATCCAAGCGACGCGATCAATGAGTTTATTCCCTAAATAAACTACTGCAATGATGGGATCAACATTAGAATGTAAAAAACCTGATCCCCAATAATCCTCAGCAGCACTCACTAAACCTAAAGTAAACATATTAATCACAGTATCAACCGGACCAGCACCTGAAGCTCGAGGAAAATTCAAATTAACAGGTAAATTTGTGACAGGACTTCCACCTGTTTCAGATAAGGCGCTAGTTTCAATTGAACCCGTTATATCTAACATGACATTATTTATTGCGAGCCAAATCGATTTAGAAAATACTTCATCGCCGTAATTAGTCAAGGCAATGGGTTGTAAATCCATTGTCATTTTAGCAACACTCGCACGTTGTCGATTTAAGCCAGATAAATTTTGATAATATTCTCCAGCTAAAATCCATCCATTTGTAATCGCGTTCTGTAAAGATTGATTGATATTACTATCCACAATTGAATTCGTACGGTGGATCGCCGGATCTAATATCGCGATATAATCAAGAGAAGCATTACGAATAACATTACTTGTTTCACCCTGATCAATAATGCCGTTTTGATTGATCATGGAATTAATATTACTGATGAGAGCATTAGCATAGGGTTCTGAATCCAACACGACTTGCCAAGATGCACTTATTTGGGCTTCATTTAAAATTTGATCATTTTGTTTTGCAAACGAGGCGATTCCACAAACAAATCCACCTTTAGGTGCATTTTTAATACTAGCGAGATCGACACCTTTTGCTTTAAGTTCTTTTATCTGTTCTCTTGATGGGAAATAAATATAATATGTGCTTCCATCCGCACCTAATTTTGGATAAGAGGCTTGTAATTGAATATTTATCCCTTTTTCTTTTTCTAAGAAAAAACTCACTCCTGCAAGACAAATATTTCGTTTTAAAATACTTGTTGATTTTCCAACTACACCCGACAAATTAGTGCTTGTTATAGAAGTTGGCATGATTGTGCCTGACGATAAAATATAATCAATCGCTGTTTTCCATAATGTATCAGCACCGGCAATACCTTGCAAAACAACCCACATCATAAAAATTTGAATCACAGAATAACCAGATGCGCCAGGTAATAACAAAGAAGCGCCCACACCACTTCGAATTGGAATCCATTTAGAATTCCAACGTTTTCCCATGTATTCACCTTCTTGAGCCGTATTTAAAGTTGATACGATAATTGTGTAAAGAATAAAAATGCCGCCGATTCCAAGAATTGCAGAATTAAAAATACCAAACATCACACCAAAAACTTGCGTTCCATATCCATGCAACACACCATCAACACCACCAAACATTTGACCTAGTAGTAGAATTGATTTATCAGTGCCATCTGTAACAGCTTTGGGATTAAAAATATTTAATAGACTATCTACATTGACTGCAAATGCAGATTGCCAATAACAAAGTAATATTGTAATTAAAGAAATTATTGTGGAATTACGTACAAGCTTTGGCATGCATTATTCCTAATGATATATAAATCTATTAAACCGCAAGCATGAAAATAAAGCAATTACTCAGCTCCGCCGATATTTAAGCCACCTTTTGGTCCCTGTTTCGCACCTTTCCACCAATTAGAGAGATTATCACCCATTTGACCACCGGCATCCATTGCACCTTTAGCCGTTTCAGAAGAAAGATCTGCTGTCGTTTGGCCAAATTTACCTGCCGCACCAGAAACTGCACCTTGAATTTCTTGTAATGGTGCTTGTGAATCTCCAAGTTGTTCTTGACCACCAATCCAACGTAAAACTTTATTGGGAACTTCTGTAATTAGCGTAAACGCTTTATTGATTACCATGACAACCAAGAAAGTATAAATGACAACAATGGCTAAAGACTTAAAGCCATCAGACCAACCATTGGCACCCGCTGTAGACATATAAGCAACAGCCGGACCAAATCCTAAATTTAATAATTTTAAACCAACATAAGATAATAATATCCCAGCGATAAACCCAATGATCATTAAACTCGGCCTTAAGAAAATATTGACTAATAACATGATAGCCGGTTCAGCTTTACCATAAATTTCATGTCCACCATCCGGATGAATAATACCGAGCGCCACCAGCGGGGCAGCAACCATTGATTCGATGACGCCCAGAATCCAACCTAAACTACCAAACAAGAAAATAATATAAGGAATTAATGGAACATAATAAGCCATGACTGCGCCTGCAGTGAATAACAATCCCATCATCATGGCACAAAGTGGAATAATCCAGAGTAACGTTGTATTAATCGCATCGGCAATTGCTTTCGTACAAGGAAACATTGATGTCACTAAAGTAATACCAAAAATATACGCTGCAATTTCAATCCACATTTTTGCAACTTGATCAATTAACTGATTCCCTAGAAATACAACTGCTACAACAGGATCTACATTTGAACTTTCAAAACCAGAACTCCAATACGATTTAGCAGAATTAATCATACCAAGCGTAAACAAATTCAATACTGTATCAACTGATCCTGCTCCAGACGCCTGAGGAAAACTCAAATTAACTGGTAGATTTGTTCCTGGGCCAGCTGATAATTGACTAACTGCCGCATTAGTCATTCCTTGATTAACATATACCATCACTGTATTGATTGCTTCCCAAATACTTTGAGAAAAAATTTGATCGCCATAAGTTGAAATATTAAAGGATTTATATGTCATCACCATTTTTGCAATGCTTGCTCGAGAATTGTTTAAGCCTGCTAATTGTTGATAATAACGACCTGCAACAATCCAACCATCAGTTAAAGCATTCTGAAAATTTTTATTAATATTTCCATCTATAATTGAATTTGCCCTGTGAATAGCAGGATCTAAAATTGCAATATAATCTAGCGTAGCATTTCGAATCTGATTTGTAGTTTCAAGTGGATCAATAATGCCATTACTATTTACCATTGAATTTATATTTTGTATTAAATTATCAGCATAGGGTTCAGTATCTAACACCATCTGCCAAGCCGCACTGATTTGTGCTTCATTTAATGTATCATCATTTTGCTTTTTAAATGAAACTTGACCACAAATATGACCTTGGGGTGGTGAGTTCGTAATAGAAGCTAAATCAACACCATATTTATTTTTTAAAAGACTGATCTGATGATCAGAGGGAAAGTTAATATAATATGTTTGACCATCTGCTCCTAATTTTGGAGAAGAAGGTCTTAAGGTAATATTAATACCTTTATCTTTTTGTAAAAAATAGCTCACGCCAGAGAGACAAATATTTTGTCTCAATAACTGGCTCGATATATTCGCGATGGGGGACAAATTTGCCTCACTAATCGAAGAAGGCATGATCGTCCCAGTTTGAACAATATATTCTAAGGTTGTCTTCCAAAGTGTATCAGCTGCACCTACACCTTGAATAACCACCCACATAATAAAAATTTGAATTATTGAATAACCCGATGCTTTAGGAATTAATAAAGATGTCCCCAATGCTGTTCGAAGAGGTATCCACATGGTGCTCCATTTACGACCTAAATATTCTCCTTCATGCGCGGTATTCATCGTTGATACCACGATTGTATATAATATTATAATCCCACCAACACCAATGACTGCTGAATTAAAAATACCAAACATGACGCCCATGACTTGCGTGCCATATCCATGTAACACACCATCGACACCGCCAAACATTTGTCCCAGCAGCATGATAGATTTATCAGTGCCATCTGTTATAGGTTTTGGGTTAAAAATATTTAAAACATTAGAACTAGTATCCGCAAAGACTGATTGCCAATAAAATAAAAATAAGCCAAAGGTGGTGATTAAAGTAGAATTACGTATCAACTTTTTCATCAATTTTTCCCAAAATATCGGCCTGATACCATTCTTTAAACGAATAACCAAGGCGTTTTGTTTTTACCTGGAAATACCAAAGTCGTTTGCGAAAAGCGTGGGCAAGAACAATTGCACCGATAACAAACGAAATGTATCCACTTAAAAAAGCATGAGAAAAAAAGATGAGATAAAGCGCATAACAAAAGACAGCGATCGAAATAAAAAAATACATATACGCTAGCCAATAAAATTCTCTTTGCCTAGTAATTAATGTTTTTTCATCAAGTTTTAGTCGTTTTGTTGCTTGTTGAAATGATTCTTGTCTTTGCGCTTTTTGGGGTATGAATAAATTTTTAACATAGCCAATTAAAGAAGAGGTTGTGTTTTTTACAGAACTTAAGTCCAACCACCGTGACACATCAACATGCGGTTTTGCAACTTTGCCAATAATGCGAAAAAGACCCATCTTAACTCTCTCAGTTAGTTAGTTTTTATTTTCAGTCCATAGTTTGATTTATGGCTATCCCTGACAAGATTAGAAAGTCCATGTAGATATCAAAATCCATAGAAGATAAATATCAATCATCGTTACAAAATTAATATTTAAAATTTGAAAGCGTCCTGGCGAAAAATCCGTATCGTTGTGGTAGTTAGTCGTTTTATAAGTAATCGTTTTTATAAAATGTATTTTCGTACCTATTAGTTTAACTCATATTATCTGAAATTCCAACTCCCTAATCGAGAAGTAATATAATTTTAATAAAAAATCTGATATTTATTTACTGACTAAACCTTTTCCCATAAACATTTTCAAGTAGAATAGAATCTGTATCTTAAAAAAGAGTTGAAATCTTTTTTAAAATAGAGTACACATAATGTAACCTTTTCAAGTAAAGGTGAGTCAAATGCCAGATTTAAGTCAAAAAGCAGTCTCTGTTTTTTGGAAAGAATACGAAGATCCTATGATCTATCGTGTGATTTCTTTTATGGAGGGTGTCGAGGAATGGACTGTTGATGAAGATCCTCAATTAGAGCAAGCAATAGAAGAATTAGGTAAAGAGTTAGATGATATTGCGACAGTCGAACTCGGTCGTGAAGATCAATTTATCCGTCTTGCCGCTTTTATTCGTTCAGGCCGTGCGCTACGTTTGTTACAATGTATCGATACCGCACATCCAGGCGCTGCATCTAAACTCCTCGTTCATGCTGAAGAAGTGAGTCAAACTGATCAGGATCCTCCTGGCATATTTTTACGACGCAATATTGTTTTTGAGCGATTACGATTACTATCACGCATTTTTGCGCCAGAGCGTTTAACGCTTGCGTTAAAAGCACTCGAGGAGGAAGAGCATGATTAATAAAAAATTAATATTAGTTCCAATTATTATTTTTACTTTTTTGACAACACTATCATTTGCTGATGATGCCGATGACAATTTTTGTTATTCAGGTGTTGGCTATGCAACAGAAGTTCCTAGTGGCACTTTTTGTGATACTTGGTCTCAGCAAAATTTTGCTGACCCAGGCGCTGCTAATGGTTTTAATAATTTCCTCACAACTTTAAACAATGGTAATTCTATTGATGGTGTTTCTGTTAAAGCCATTCCAAATTATAGTGATGAAGGCGGTAGTGAAAGTAATAATCCCGCTTCTTATTCTTCTGGAAATCCTGGTAATTTTTTACAAAGCATTCATAATAATCATCAAAACCATAATCAACAACAAACGAAATCTTTACCCAAACCACCCACACAAAATACGATTACAAATACCAACAGCGATGATAATTTTACTGTAGATGGTGACGGTGGTTCTGCAAATCCACAACCTACTTATCAATAATGAAACGATTACGACAGAGGTCAAGTTATGAAAAAAATTTCCCGCACATTACTAACTTGTGGCTTTATTGCTTCGATGACACTTCCTTTTTATTCGGCAGCCAATGCCCAAGATGCGAATTTTGCGAATGATCTTCATCATATTCGCTTAGGTGTAAGCTATTTAGCATCTCAACTTAAGCCAACACTTACCGTGTTGCAATCTCAAAATTATCAAGCCGCTTTCGATGCTGGCGCTACGATTGCAGCAAATCAAAGTAACTTAAACGTTGCTCGTTTGATAGGTGATGTAAAACACTTTTCATTAAAATATAAAATGGGTAGCTTAATCAATAATGCCGATCAAGTTACAATTACTGATCCAAGTACAAAAACAACATCACAATCAACATTATTTAACGCAGTAAATAATTATTTTGCTGATATTCCAGCGTCTGATTATCCGCTCATTTCACCCTCTAAACCCACCGTTATTTATACCGGTGTCGGTGAGGTTAATTTAGGTGCCAAAAAAGCAAATGGTGATAAAAACTTTAATGCTAACAGTTTGTTGGGACCATTAGTTTATAAATTTGGCGCAAATTCGGGTAATGATCTTAATTATTTTTTAACAACCACAAAATCACAACTACCACGCACTGTTGTTAACTACAAACGTGAAGAATATACAGGAACAACAGAAACATCACAAAACGCACAAGTTCAAATTCCATTACCTGTCGATCATGCGATGAATTATATTTACTATCTCTCAGGAGTACCATTTCAAACACTTTCAATATTTTCTAACTTTGGTTCTGGTATATCATTCTCTGATTTAGAAAAAATTGGCGCTTACAAAGATTACCGATTAGCTGTTAGAAATTATGCCGCACTTCGTTCACTAGCATTAACAACACTTTATCACTCATATTTCGAAAGAGTTCCAGTAAAAAATTTAGCGAAACGCGCAGGCATTCCTCAATCAGAAGATTCGATGTATCCCTATGCGAGCCAACTTCAAGTTGAACACTACAATGCGACTCGTCGACTAAGTCCACAGTGGTACTCAAAAATGGCTGCGGCACCACCTGCAACCATCATGCGCGAACAATTATATTTAATGGCAGAAATGCGTTACGCTCAATATCAACAAAGCATGGAAATTGAGCAACAAAATGATTTACTTGCAGCATTATTATTAACAACGGCTAATTCTGGTATCGGTGGTAATAATCTAAATTCACTTCGTGACGAAGTAAATGAAACGCTACATCCACAAGGCAAAACGCCTGGTTCAATTTCAACTCCCGGCGACAACAATAATCCCAATGCCATTAATAGTAACCAACAAAACCAATAGACTTAAATGCGATCAGAGTCTCACTCTGATCGCAATTTAAATTATGCCAAATCCTTGACAGGTGACTATCAAATCGAGAGAATTACCCGCCTTAACTATGGCTATGTAGCTCAGTTGGTTAGAGCGCGGCACTCATAATGCTGAGGTCGGTGGTTCAAGTCCACCCATAGCCAGTTAACCTTAGGGATATTCATGAACACACCCTCATATTGGATTGAAAAACTCAATTTAACACCTCACCCTGCAGGTTGTGGCTATTTCAGAGAAACCTATCGTTGTGACCAACTGATTGATTTACCAAGTAATAATGGTAGCAGAAATTTAAGCACTGCGATTATTGCATTAGTTTTAGGTCCACACGTCGTGAAATTTCATCGCGTAAAATATGATGAAATATTACATTTTTATCATGGCAACAGTAACTTGATCGTTCACGTTATCGATCATCAAGGACACCTTAACCAATATAGACTCGGTTTAACAGAAGATGCCGAACTTCAACTAATCATCCCTAAAAATCTTTGGTTTACTATAGAGCTTGAGGATAAAAGCGAATCTCATTTTGTCATACATGGCGCTACTGTCACACCCGGCTTTGATTTTGCTGATTTCAGTGTCGCTGATGAAAATTTATTAAATGAATATCCTCAACATAAAGCCTTAATTGAGCGATTCATTTAATAGATCCCACCGCAAAGCTGTTTTTTCAACACTTACTATTTTATACTTTGCCCCCTTACATTTGTAAAATAGGACATCATAATGAAAAAACGTCTGTTTATTGCTCTTGCAACACTCAGCCTTTCAGCAACAAGTTTCGCTTTTGCTGAACCTGCTAATTTAGGTTTACTCGAACAAAAAGTGATCCGTTATCACAATTCCGGCGACTACGCGCGTGACATTGCGACGAAAGATAAACAAGCATTGCATTATTTAAAGCAACGTGTCGCTGAAAACATTCGACATGGCAAACCAGATCAACTCGCCATCGTGTTAGATATCGATGAAACATCATTATCAAATTACCCAGACATGAGAAAATTAAATTTCGGTGGAACAAATCAACAAATCAATGCCCTTGAAGAAGCCGTGCATGACAAAGCAATAAATCCAACACTAAAACTTTTCCGTTACGCGCGCGCACATGATGTTGCTGTATTTTTTGTCACAGGTCGTCGTGAAAAAGATCGAGCCTCAACAATTACAAATTTAAATCGAGCAGGGTATCACGATTTCACAAAACTAATTATGAAACCCAATAATTACCATCAACCCTCTGTTGTTAATTTTAAAGAAAATGCTCGGAAAAAAATTATCGATAGTGGCTACGATATTGTTTTAAATATTGGTGATCAATGGAGTGATTTAAAAGGTCAATTTACCGATCGCGAAATCAAATTACCTGATCCTTACTATTATATTCCTTAATAAAAAAAGCCAGGTTTAACCTGGCTTTTTTCTAAAACAATTTCTTTATCCAATAAACTGGCAATTAATGGAAAGAGTTGAATTACCTTGAACATCTTTTAGAAGTGCATTACCACCCCCGGTAGGACTTGCGTCTTTAAGATAAATTATACCCGAACCTTTTTGAGCTTGTAATTTTACACCCGGTGTCACTTTATTAAGTGTCGCACCATCATAGCTATAATATAAATTATCACTACTGCTAACAACTTGTAAGGTATTACCAGAAGTCGTGTTAGTAGTACATTGAACTGTTGCGCCAAATGTTGCAAGACTTCCTACACATTCTTGTTGTCCAGGACTAAACGTATAATTTAAACTCCCAGGTGGTGTGCAAGCAAAAACACTAGCTGAAATTAAACTTGCGCCTGCGATAAACGATGATAATAAAAATTTTTTCATAATCAATTAATCCCCCAAATTGATAATATGTTGTTAATAAAATACTACATTAATTGCATCATACCATGAAAAAAAATGTTAATAAACAACATGTTATGATGCGCCGCATTAATGCTGTGCAATATTCTGAATGGATTTATCACGTGGGTAGAAGCTGATGCCCAGTCCTTGTTGAAGGGAAGTCTATTTGTTTTTGCAATTGATGAAGAGTCACTTGCTCCTGATCCCAAGCTTCTGGTCGTTTCATTTTATCAAAGCATGCTTGCCCTAAAGACATTACAGCACCGGAAAAGACAGAAAGACCTTTAGAAATACCATATGATAAACTAGTAACATACCACATAAATGCTAGACCAGTCGTAGTGAAAAGAACCTTAACTGCAGCAGCACATTCACTCAAATCAACCATATCAAACATCCCTTCTCCCAAGTCTTTGAAGAAACTTTCGCAATGATCTGTAGACAAAGGAGCATCATTGGCATTATCCGCCATTTGATTATAGCCTTTTGTCAAAAAAACAATTCCTAAAATAAGGGTTAAAGCCCAACGTAGATATTTTGTTTTATCATCAATAAATCGAATATTTTTAAAAAACTCTGTATCTTCTAATCGTTCGATTAATCCTTTTCCAGTTAAGCCTCTTGTTAATAGATCTGAAGCAATCGTAGCGATATTTAATAAACCGCCCCATCCAACAGTACCGTACAAACCTCCATCATGTAACGCGGAACCTAATGCAGTTTGAACTTGTGTAGCTTGGCAAGTTGCTGGTTTATTCGAGAGTGAATTAAAAGCGTATTTTAATGCTGAAAAAGCTGTCTCTTCACATGGTACAACTGGAAATTCGGTACCAATTGGTTTTAATGAATTATTATAAACAACCATCGATTTATTATATGATGAACTAAAAAAACGTAGAAAAGGTGCCCAATTTGCTCCGGTATAGTTATTTACCTTAAAAGCACCTAAAACCCGATTTTTTGCCGCTGTAAAATACTCTGCAACTGTAGACATGATATTTTTCCCCTAGATTAATTAAGTATTCAAAAAAATTTAATCTTATTTTTTTTAATTTTTCAAAATATGTAATTTAAGTAATAATTTTTACAGATGCTATATAACATGTTTTATACTGTGTTGGTATAAAATAATTTATTTTTTTAAAATAGCGCAGCGCAATATTTTTTTTAAAAATAAAAATATACCTGGATTTCACGATAATAATTACTGATACATTTTCACAATAAATTGATGATATATTTTTTAAAAACAAATTTAATAATGCAAAGCAATAAAGCAGAAATAATAATGACGGTAAGTGTCCAGAAATCCCAACTCTCAACCACTAAACCTAAGGCTAATCCAGCTGCAGGTGGATGCTCCGTATTTGTTACCACCATGATAAACATGGTTAATCCCACAGCCATTGCCGCGGTAATTTCAAATCCTAATAAATGCGTCATATTTGTTAGCCAAACAATTAAAGGTTCAAAAAGATGATGCATGGCAACACCGACTATTATTGCAATCAGATAAGAAAAAATAATATGTTTGGATTTCGACACAAGTGTATCTGGCGCAGAAAAAACAAGAAAAGTACTCGCCCCCAAAGAACTCGCCCCCACAGCAC
>CAYGUK010000056.1:9256-24475 GCA_964352985.1 uncultured Legionellales bacterium | reverse complement strand
CAAAAAAGTAATTATCAAATGTTAAATTCTGTTGTGGATGATATGTAAAAAAATTTACTTGAGATAGTAAATCAGTGGGTGTTTTTCTCTTAGCTTCTTCGACCATCCAAGGATTGATTTCAATTCCATAAACTGTCGCGTTACATTTTTAAGCAAGATAAAATGCCACACCACCTAAACCAAATCCAATATCCAATAATGTTTTATTAGTGAGATCATCATAAATAAACATTTTTTCAATGGCTTCTTCGCCACCTTCAGACATCATACCTTGGCCATAGGACTCTTGTAAATATCGACAATAGCTGGCGGAATACTCATTGATAATTTTATTTAAATCAGATGATTTCATCACAATGTCACTTAAAAGAAATTTAACGCTAGATTAAATTTACGCTAAAAAAGATTAAAGGTAAATTGTGCTAGTATGATTTTACCGAATTATGTCTTTCTAAAAGTTACTGAGTTTAGTTTAAGAATGAAAAGATAAAATCTTGTATCTGCTTGATTGTTGTATATGCCATATTATTTTCAGGTGAATAAAAAAAATAGCCAACCACTTGGTCTTAGTAAAATGCATGCTACACTTTTTATATATAAAATAGTAATATAACTACTCACCCCTAATAAAAAAAACAATATAGAAAAGCAAAAAAAATTTGACAAGATTTTCAGGGTGTAAAAATAAAAAATCTGAAGCGATGGAAAATACGTCATATAAGGCAAATAGAGATCATGAGAGATTAAAATAATGGTATGGAATGATTTTTAATCCAAAAAGTAAATTATGTTGAATACTGATCAAATATAAGCGTCAAAAAAGTCTATGTTATCATTCGATTTATATAAACATATGATAAAAGAATATGGTAAATTTAGATAAAAGCTCGGTACGAGAAAAACTTGATGAAATCAAGTCAACCTTTAACGAAATTAAAAAAATCAAAGAAATTAACAAGCGAAAGTATTATGCTTTTTAATAGCATGTTCATGATCATCGATTTAATATTATCAATCTTTTTGGAAAAGAACACAAAAAAGACAACGCTGAATTCAAGCAAGCCATCTTCGCAGACAGAAAAAGATGACACAAGCAAAACAAAAGAAGGTAGCCATGGAAAAGATAAATCATTAAAAGACGGCATAGCAAATAACACTAAAGTAACAAAATCTGTAATCTTATTAACAGTAGATGTATGCGAGAGTTGTGGTCATAATTTAATTAATACAGCGTGTGATAAGTATGAAACCAGAACGAAAATAGATATTATTTTTGAAAAAACCATTGAGCGTTATAATGCTGAAGTAAAAACCTGCGAGCACTGTCACACAACGGTTAAAGCCCATTTTCCTAAAGCGAGATCATCACCATTACAGTATGGTAATGGATTAAAAGCCTATGTCCTGAATCTATTAATTTGTCAAATGATCCCATTAAAACGGATCACAACATTGATTCAATCTATCTTCGCTATTACCTTTTCAGAAGCCACTATTCTTAATTTTGTATTACGATTACATGCACTATTAGGTGATTGGGAAAAGCAGGCGATTGAGCAGTTATTATCACAACCTGCTATCCATGTGGATGAAACCTCACTGAGAGTCAATAAAGAAAATCATTGGATACATGTCTATTCTTCGGGTGACATAACGTTAAAATTTTTACATCCGTCACGAGGAAAAGCGGCGATCAATGATATCGATATTATTCCAAAGTACGGTGGTGCCATTATTCATGATTGTTGGGCATCCTATTTGGCGTATGATAATTGCCAACATGGCTTATGCGGCTCACATTTGTTGCGCGAATTAACTTTTATCATTGATTCAAATGGCTATCGTTGGGCGAAAAATATATAGCGACTACTACAAGCGACTTGCAAATTAGTGGCTAAACGACGACAGAAAAAATTGACTAAAAGTGAGTATGCTAATTTACAAAAACGTTATCGGAATATCATCACTCGAGGCGAAGCTGAACTCCAGCTAAAGCACAAGGAAAACGAGGTAAGCTCGCTAAATCCGATGCGCATAATCTTTGGGACCGTTTGAATGAACATGAATCGGCCGTGTTATTATTTGCTAGAATAGCTGACGTTTCATTTACTAATAACCGCGCTGAACGTGATCTTAGAATGGCTAAAGTTAAACAAAATATCTCTGGGTGTTTTCGTAACAAAATTTATGCCGAGGCATATTGCAGAATTTCTAGTTTTTTACAAACTATAAATAATAATGGCAGTAACTCGTTTATTGCTATTCAGATGGCGATTACTGGGCAAGATTTGTTTAGGGGTGAGTAGATACGAATCAAGAAAAAAACCAAATCATCAAAGGCTATCGTGCAAAATTAAAACCTATGTCAAATAGAAATTCAATACGCACTACTTCAATTGCAAAAAGGAAAGGCCGTCGATGATGTCGTCGCTTTATTAGGGCATTGTCTCAGTAGAAAGATAATGCATTTCCCATCACAATCTATAAATCAAGCTTCAACAAACGATGAAAAATTCTTATGCCATGCGCTAACAAAACTATTTGATTTTAATTTTACAGGACTTGACCATTCAGATATTTAATCTTTTAGTTTTAGGTTTTTATTTTTTAGTATTATTTTGATTTTTTTCACTAAGTAAAATTAACAAAAAAAATCAGGGGTACCTGAAAAATAAGAAGAAAAATATGTCAGCAGTTTTGTTCACTATTGGTATGCTTGATTCACTCGATGATTTGACTTTTGATCAATTAGAAGATTTAAAATCACAGTTAGAGCTTGAAATTAAAAAGATTGCTCAACTAAAAGCGAATTACATTGCCGAATTATCATTAAGTAAAAAGTTAAGTTTTCCTGCTGACTTAATAGAGCGTGAATTAATTTTACTCAGACAATTTTATCGAGTTTTACATAAGATAGATATCATAAAAATGACCACTTCGATTTCTGCTGATTTGGAGCCAATCTATTTTGATAGAGTTATTGTTGGCGCAGGTCCTACAGGAACGGCCGTTTACCAACGTTTTAGAGAAGGGCGTGGTGACTTTGATAAAGTGATTCGAGTAGATGATGGAGAAGCTGATGAAAAAATTAAAACAGAGCGGGCGTATAATGATAAATTATCAGGATTATCATGTTTGGTTCTTACTCATCCACAGTCAACACCACAATTTAGCAAAGATGGTAAAGGATTAATGGGGTAAACTCATCATGCAAACACGCCTTATTATTCTTCGATGACTTCCTATGATTATGCAGTGCACCGGTTACTCAGTGCGAATGAAAATCCTTATGCTGTTACAGTATCTGCTGATTTTAATGATGCAATGATCACTTCACAATGCGATTTAGACATGCCAATTGCTATGGCAGAAGTTATTAAAATAGAAACGCGTGAACAATTTGATGATGATGTTACTTGGCAAAGTGAAGACTATTTTGTTCGTATCGCTATTATGTTACCCAATCAAAGGGGCGTAAAGTATATTTATACAAAACACCTTGATATGTGCACTGGTATGGGGCCAGTACTTAAGTTAAATCAAGATCAATTATCTGCAGAAGTAGAAAAGATTTTACTGAAAAATCGGTGCATATCTTATGGTAATGAAGATGAAATGTTACCTGATTTACATGGCCATGTGGTTATTTATGGCGGTGGCGCAAGAGCGGCTGCAATAGTATATGATATTATGATTGGTAAACACCCAAAAGTCACATCTTATGTGTGGATCTCAAAAAAAGCAGAAAGTCTTCAACGTGTTAGAAACATGAATAGGATGTATCAAGATGTTTTTAAGTTCGCACCAAAACATATTTATGTTGGATCCATTGTTGATGTGACGACTATATCGGATAGACAAATAATTGTTAGTTTCAAAAAATCAGCTAAAAAAAGTCGCGATAAGGAATTCCAAAACATAGAGGCAACTTTATTATGCAATCATCTCGTTGTTGCGATTGGAACAAAACCATCAAAAGTATTATTAGATTGTCCGACTGAATTTCAACCTCTTCATTATCGTGAAGAATCCGGTCATTCCCATGACCGTATACCTGTTGGCTTAATTAGTAAAAATCGAAAAATTGCAATTTGGGCTGCTGCTGCAATCAGTGCAAGTATTAAATTACCTAAGATTGTTCGAGAAGAGTTCTTACGAGAGTCACTCAGGCATTCATCAACCTTATCTGCAGAAATAAATTCAGGTCCGATGACAGTGTGGCGAGCTGAAATAATCATTCCAAAAATGGTTGCTTCACTACAATTTACTGAAGATTTTCCTGGCGAACTCGTTACGCCTGCCGGTATAGGACATTATGGAAATGCAGAAATGAATCTCGCGACCAAAGTAGAATTGATGACTCAAATTGAGCGCAGCTTGCTATTGAATAAAGAGTTGTTTCAAAAGGATATGGTGGAAATTTTAATAAACTTAATTGAATTATATCGGACAAATTTAGGTGAAACTATCCCCTACAAAAAAATGACAGAATTTCAACGTATGTTGTTAACTCTGTTTACGGATGCGTTGGCTAGACCAGTCGAAATCATTTCAGCAAAAGAATTAGCGTTAGAAATTTGTCAATCTATATTAGATAGAAGCAAAATTTCTTATTTTACTGAGAATGTTGCAAATTTAATCATTAATATTCGAAGACAGTTACCCCATGGTATTCAATCAATAGAGGAACTCACTTGTCTTATTTTACCTAGGGTAATAACTGAAGGTTTAAGAGAACATTATTTTTTATTTGGTATCAATACCTGTGATTTAGATGTTGTGGTAGAAGTAGAACCAAAATTGTCTCAGGAGATTACTTCGATAGAAGTACTACCCCTACCACCTATCTATGCGTCATCACCAACTCAGGCGGGAATGTTATTTAGGGAGATTGAGGCAAAGAAAAGACATAGTCAATTATCTGAAATAGAAGAGATTATAGATGAAACACAACCAACTGCTGCTGAAGTTATAGGCGCTACGTATCTTGTCGAGAAACATGTGGAAGAAACCAGTCGTGTTGTTGTTCCAGAGATATGGAATGTAAAATCATTCAGACAATGAAACGTTTTTTTGCTATGATTAGTCAGTTGAAATCAATCTAATTTACATTCCTACTTAAAATAGGAAACTATTATTTTAAGAATTATTGCAGGACAGAGTAAAAATGTTAGGACAAAAACAAAGAGGTACGCCATCTCTAGACATTCCAAAAACGATTGATGATATCAAAAAATTAAAATGTTCAGTATTGTTTGGTCTGATATTTGTTCTTCCAGAAGATGAGCAATCAGCGTTGATTGCATTATGTAAAAGCCCTAAGTTGAAGTCTTATTGGGATAGCCTTTGGCAAGCATTCATCTTATGATGAAGTTGTTAGTAAAGATTTAATAGAAACGTCAAGGCCTGGTTTTTATTGTCTCTGGAATATCCATTCTTTTGATCTCATGAAGGGGCTTTATCATTATCATCAATACTGCCATCTTGAGGACACCGATAAGACAAAAGCAAATAAGCATTTTAAGCTTGCTATTAAGCATCATTGCTATCCTGCTTTTGTCGAATTAATTTGTAAACTTAAAAATAAAATAAAACGCATTGAAGGCAAAGAAAGTACCGAAGTATTAGCTAAAACCTACTATTTGTTGATAAAAGTTGCCATGATATTAGCAAAACATCATTTTACACCTGGTTTTATCCAGCTTAGTTTAGTATTCAATTTTCTAACAAATCGTTTTATTCAAATAATTCCTGATCAACCTGAATATATTAACTTATATCATGCTTATCTCAAGCTTGGATATGATGCTGCAGATTGTGCGGAGAGGTTGTTTACTCTCTCGGCAAAACATTGTCTTAATGCTTTTTTTGATCCCGGTATTGATGATAATTATAGTAAAACTACACGAATATTTTCGAAATACAAACAAAGCCTACTTCGAGCGATGATAAGTTTAAAAATTCCTATAGATACAAATAGTTTTGATATTCAGATAAAAATTGATGAAGCGCAATATAAGAAATATTGTGATGATCAAATATCAAAGGAAGAAGATACAGATCCTGATGATTTGCAGTTCCAATATTAATAACTAAACTATTAAGGTTGCATTTATTCGAACTTATTTTTTTATCAGGCTCATTAATTTTAAGTATAATTATTATCAATTGTATAATTACATTTAAAAACATAAAATGCATAAATAAGTAGAAATTTTAACGGAGATATATCAATGCGAATTTTACACACTATGATCCGAGTCGGAAATTTAGATAAATCAATCGAATTTTATACATCAGTTTTAGGCATGAAACTATTACGTCAAAAAGATTTTCCAGAAGGTAAATTTACATTGGCGTTTGTTGGTTATGGCGCTGAAGAAGATACTACTGTAATTGAATTAACTTATAATTATGGTACTGACCAATATAATATAGGTGATGGGTTTGGTCATATTGCAATTGGGGTTAATGATATTTATAAAACCTGTGAACAAATCAAAAATCATGGTGGCAAGGTGACGCGCGAGCCAGGTCCGATGCAGCATGGAACAACAGTCATTGCTTTTGTTGAAGATCCTGACGGTTATAAGATAGAGTTGATTCAACATTAAATTTGTGGACTGACCTTAAGTAAATTATGAACTAGGAATGGCCTAAAATTTATTATCAGTCCTGAAAATGGCATAGATATTCAATTTATTCTATTTAAGAATATTTAAAAAAGGAATTTCTATATTACAAAATGAAATTAATTGGAAAGCATATGTTCTTAAGAAAATAAAACAGAGAAAATCCAAGGCGACAGAAACCTCAATAATGGGAATTTTAAGAAACTCGAAGTTTAGCGAAGTCAATTATCTTTTCCCCGCGGGGTTTAGCTTGCGAATGAAAAAGTGATAGGAAGTCAGCTATTTTACAATACATTTCTTGATTAATTTCAATCATTTTCCTAACTGGGTAAAAGTTACTAATACAAAAAATGCTACAAAAAAAGCCAAGTAATGCAGATGTTTTTTAAGCAATATCTTTATACACTTTCTAAAAAATTTCAAGTTAATGATAAGATAATGCAACTTTTTAGAGATGTCGCTAAAATTAAAAACCAATCTTCTTTTTATTTGGCCCAGCAAAGTCTTTATAATATTTATAAACAGTTGCCGATAACTAATAAAAAATATAAATCGATGATCATGATCAAAAAAATGATTTGCAGTTATTATGCTCGACTAAACAATGATGATTTTAATATCAAACTAACAGTTGATAATATCAACCATCTCAAAAGAAGTTTTAAAGAGAAAATCGCCAGTGATTTAAACACAAAGCCGCAAAATTTATGGCAGAATAACATAAATAATATGTTTAGTTTGCTAGAAATTTTAATTAATGAGTTTACCGGTCTTTATCAAACCACACTTCGAAAATATGACTTATTACATCAACAAGCAGGGGTGACTTTTAATAAAGAAGATTTAATTATTTATTGTTTGAATAAAGAAAAGCTATTTTCTGATATAAATAAAAATGATGTTTTATCTTCCGCGTTATTGTCTGTTGATTTAAGTGTTATGTAACCACTTTGATTTATTTTGTTTATTTTTGTCTAAAATAAAACGATAGAGTGTACAAAAATAATATGCACACCCTTATCCTTTAATAAAAACAGGTTGTATGCTAATATAATATAACATTTCTATGGACTGATCTGGGTTTAAAAAATTAATAAATATAAGCGAGATCAACTATGCCTGACTTTGATTTTATTCTAGGAAATTTGCAAATTGATGAAGATGAATTTGTGCGGAGAGTATTGAATGCCATTCCAATTGATGAACGCCGGTATGTTACAGACACAATTATAGAATTTATGAAAACTGAATTTCGAGGTTTAGATCCTGACCAATCACCAGAAGAATTGATAGACTATTATGGAAGATTTTTTCGCGAAGTAAATCTTAATAATTTAAATGAAAATCAAATTTTATTTCTTTTAAGTTTAGATGCTGAAAGATCAATGTTTTCTCATATGTTAGCAGATGCAATAAGAGACACTGGATATTACGCAAATTTTGATTATTTAGCTGATGATTATCCAACGGTGACAATTGATAATGTAGATTATACATTAAATAAAGCCATAGCTTATTTTGTTGCGGTGGGTCACAATTTTATTGGAGAAGGTGAAGAGGATAATCCAGATGTTGAAAATATGAGACGTGCTTTTTTTCTGAGACATGCGTATAAATTATTAGGTAGTCAAGATGCTGTCATTCTCGATGGGCCTGATTTTCAAATGCCTTCTGATAGGGAAGTTTTGAATTTGTTTGCTGAACTTATTGCAAATGGCAATATTGAAGTAACAGGTAATGAAGATGAAGATGATAAATCTTTAATTAGATTCTACAACCTTGAGGGTGAGGGTGAATTTGAAGAAGATGATGAGCAAATTAATCAATTACAACGTGTAGACTATGATGATTTAGCAGAATCATTAACATTAATGTTACGACCTGATCTTCCCTTATTCGACGAGCAGTTTGTTGATGATGTTGATGATGATGAATTCCGAGATGGTTTTGGGGTAGAAGGAGGACAGTATCCTAGACAAAACTTTTAACTAGAAATAAAATATTAATCACAATAATTTTAAATGAAAGTATTCTCTAAATTGAAAATAGACTGGGAAATAATATTTTAATTTTTGATGCATAGTCGATATCATTTCAAGTATAGAGATTTAAAGTTTAACTTCATTTAAATCGCTTTGCGATTATCGAGGAAAATAACCCTAAACATTAAAATTGTTTTTCCATCTTCCTTCATCTAAAATAGTACGATTTTTCCCAACTGAAGTGATGTCGATGAAGAAAAACATAATAAAATTAACACTCATCTTAACGCCAATGGTATTAGCTCTGCCATTAGCGATGGATATATATGTGCCGGCTGTCCCTAAAATAGCTGAAATGTTTCATGTCTCAGCTGGGCGCATGCAATTAACCTTAACTTTATTCATGTTTGTTGCAGGTATTATGCAGCTTGTTGTTGGACCTCTTTCCGATCAATTCGGCCGAAAACCGATCAGTATTTTAACGATAATTATTTTTAGTCTTGGTACTTATTTATGTTCTATGGCCACGAGCTCCACACAATTAATTTCATTTCGCGCAATTCAAGCCATTGGTGCTTGTGGCATGCTGGTTGTCTCATTTGCCAATGTTCGTGATCTCTATAGTGGTGAGCAAAGTGCGCAAATTTATAGTTTTTTAAATGGGATGATTTCTTTTTCGCCGATGTTTGCTCCCTTTATTGGTGGTTATCTCGAAGTGAAATATGGATGGCCTGAAACTTTTTTAGCATTACTTGTGATTGCATTGCTCGCTTTTATTACCATGGGATTTATGATTGAAGAAACCTTACCAGCAGATCAACGTCATCAATTTCGTTGGCGAATTTTTTCTGAATATTATCAAATTGGGAAAAATCCTATTTTTCTTTATTATACTATTGCAACCGGTATTGGTCTTTCCTATTTATATTTATTTTGTTCTATTTCACCTTATATTATTATTCGACAATTGCATATTCCCGTTATTCACTATGGTTATTATTTTTGTTTTATGGGCATTTCTTTTTTTGTTGGTAGTTTTGTTTCTGCATTTATTGTTAAACGGCTTGGTATTTTTAAAACGGTCTATTTAGGATTTATTCTGACATTAATTGGCGGCATATTGATGACAGCTTGGTATTTTATCACGGGCTTAACCATCGATAATTTTATTTGGCCAATGCTTTTAATTGGGATGGGTGGGACATTTAGCATGGGCGCTGGCAATGGTGGCGCCATGGAACCTTTTGAACGTGAAGCAGGGCGTGCTGCTGCCTTAAGTGGTTCTTTTCGTTTTATCTTTTCATCAATTGTGGGTGCGATTGTGATCACAAACCACTTGAAATCAACCTTACCTTTGGCAATTCCTGCTATTTTGTTTAGTCTCATTGGAATTGCATATTTCATGTATTTTCGGGCTATCCTCGATTTTCGTTTGAAAACTTGATTGCGAGCCTTGGTTCAGATATTGTTGATAAACGCTAAAAATCAGTAGGAAACTCATTACGATGAAAACAGCATTAGTCACAGGTGGTGGTTCTGGAATTGGTCAAGCGATGGCAATATCTCTTGCTGAACAAGGTGTCAACACCTTTATTGTTGGGCGTCGTCAACCTGCTTTAGAGGTAACAAAATATCATCATCCAGATTTAATTCACGCGATTACGGCTGACGTTTCTTCGGAGCAAGATATTGCAACGATAGTTTATAATCTAAAGGGTGAAAAGCTGGATTTCTTAATTCACAATGCCGGCATTGAAGGTGAGCGCTTGTTATTAACAGACATGACGCGTGAAAATTGGGAATCTGTTCAGCGTATTAATTTAGCCGCACCCATGTTTTTAACTCAAGCTTTATTGTCCCACTTTAAACCTAATGCGAGAATTTTACTGGTTTCCTCAGGTTTAGCCCATCATGCCATTCCGTATTATTCTGCTTATTGCACGTCAAAAGCGGGTTTAAACATGTTAGCAAAATGTCTTAATGTCGAGCTTAATGCAAAACAAGTGTTTACCGGTATTTTAGATCCAGGTCCTGTTGATACTGATATGCAAGTACGATTACGTGAAAAAGAACACGTCGAAAAGGCTGATTTTTTTAAGCAAATGAAAGATAAAAATATGCTAGCGAAACCTCAATCTGTTGCCGAGTATGCGATTGATAAATTGTTTAATACTAAAGAAGATGAATTTAAGCAAAATGAGTGGGTTTATAGTTAAGTAATCTTTTGAAATTATTCTCTAGTAAAACTAATTCAACAATATAAAATTGATGAATCCAGTGTATTATTAGTGAAATTAAATACCATTAGTTATTGAATATACTTGTTACTTTGTTCGTCGGTGACTACTTAAAAATTGAAAATCCATCGAATACGAACTATCCCGCAATGATAACATCAGTATTGTTAGTATTTTTATAATGAAACCATTTTTACAAATTATTTATGGATTTATTATTTCTATTTTTAGTCCCTCCCCGAGAACATCTCAATAGAATTTACATTAGTTAAGTTTGAATTTAGTTTAATAAATTAGGCGACTTTAGTTGCCCATATCTGTGTCATTCTGGTAGAAAGCATCAAAGCATCTTTTGGTATTTGAAAAAGTGTTAATTCTGATTTTAGTGTTTTTATTTCTGCTGCGGTACAAATTTCATTTTCAATTAGGGCCGGTTCAATACTTGATAGCATGGTCATCATGCCTTGTAATGCGAGAGTAATATCTTCATGCTGGGTCCAAACATTTTGTGCTAAATGAATTTTGGCACAATCAAAACTAGGGAGTTGCTGGAGAAGACCAAAAACATTAAGCCCAATAAAAGGGTCGTTCCCTACTTTTAAAATTAATTTTAATGCTTTTGCCATTAATGTATCATAAGCTTGAAATGGTGGATAAAACAAGCTGGTATTGGCACATCCTACTTCACACGCTAGGATCCCATTTAGTTTAACTGTATTAGCCATGCTTAAACACGCTTTTAGTGGATCATTTAAGTGGTATAGCAGCCAACGACAATATGTTATATCAGCGCTGAGATTAAAATCAGTTAATTCATAGGCGCTATTTAAATGAAACGAAATATTATTTATTCGTTCACTTTCTGCTTTGATTTTTGCTTGTTCGAGTTGTTGTTCACTATTATCTATGGCAATGACTTGTCCGTGAGGTCCCACTTCTTTAGCGAGCCAACAACTCATGTGACCATTTCCGCAACCAACATCAAGAATAGTCATGCCAGGCCTGATACCAATATTTTTTAAAAAGAGGCGGCTATTTTTACCACAAGCACGTTCTAAAAAATTAAGTTGATCATTACCTTTATCACCCGTAGTTAGATGATATTTTTCAGGCTTCATGCATGACTTCCTCAACTAAATAACCATAATTCTTAACAACGAAATTATTATTGTCTCCGATAATTGTTTCGTAAATATACTTAGGTATTCTTTTTCGAGTGATGACTTGAAGTGTTGAGGTAAATGGAACAGGTTGATTGACGTTAACTGGTTTATTAAATTTAAAATTCATGTCGCGGATGAGAAAACTATCAAGGAGCTGTTTTGCAAAAACATCTAAATCAGTGTCTAGATGGGCATCGCAATAATGAAATGATATCGCATACATGATTTGAGTGATACAAATCATGGTTTCATTATTAGTCAGGATTAAATCCTTTACGGCTTTACGGCGATATGCTGGTATTTTGGGGAGAAGATTACCCGTTAAGATATTCGTATTTGATTGAAATTTAAGAGAGGAAACATCTAGATATATGAATTCATCTTTATAAAATTTCATGAATTTATGAGTGAAACTCTGTATTTTCATAATGATTCTCTAATTTTTATTCATAGAATTTATGATATATACTATCATAATTAAATAATTTATGAACCCATGTAAAAATCGGAATTTTCGTGTACCAAATATGTTAAAATTGCTCATAATTGATCCTATCGCTTCATCTAATTACTTGTATTCAGGTTTTACAAGCCATAATGTTCAAATAATTGTGTTGAGAACAGCTAAGTTTGATATTGATTATTTGAACTTCCAAAATGTTCCTTTTCTAGAAATTATTGATTCAGATAGTAATGTTGAAAAAGATCTTAGATATATTCTCTCTAAATATGGGCATCAAATTTTAACAGGATTTTATGGTGTAGAATCTAGCGTTGTTTACGCAGACAATATTTTTAATCATCTTTTTCCAAAGAGTTGTAATCAAATTGTAACAAGCCAACTTCGGACGAATAAATTTGACATGCTTTCTCAACTTAATAATTTACAACAAGAACAAACTAATCTGATTAAAATCAGTGCTAAACAACCGATTGAAATGCTAGTTAAACAAGTCGAAAATTTTTATGAAAATAATCAGGGACACATTATCATAAAACCTGAAACTGGTTCAGCTGGTTCTGAAGGTGTTTTTTTTCCCCAACAAAAAAGCGATATAGAAGACTATTTTCAACAACTTAGAGTCAATGTTTTAGCTGAAAGTGATTTTTTATTACAAGAAAAATTAGAAGGTCAACAATTCTATGTAAACACAGCCTCGTATCAAGGCAGGCATATTTTAGCAGGGGCGGGAAAATATGAGAAAAAATATCTAAATAACAAAATAGTAAGTTTATATGATGATTGCATCAATATATACGAGCCACAATATAAAGAATTAGCCACATATACTATTTTTGTATTAAATTCTCTAGGTATGAAAAATGGCTTAAGTCATGTTGAAATTATTCAAACGTCAAAGGGTTATCAACTCATCGAACTAAATCCAAGGATAGCTGGCGCATTAGGATATCTTTGCAAAATGGCAAAAAAACTTTTAGGCTTTGATCAAATCGATGCTTATTGTCATTTAATTGAGGGTAAAGAATTAAGTACAACCTCTATCAATCCTATTCATCAACGACTTGTCATGTTGCGAAATCTTGAACCCGATCAAATTACTTATTTAAACAGTTTAACTTCTTATCATGAAGCTTCTTTTTTTAAAAAGCCACAATTTGGATTGATGGGCTTGCTCTGGTTATGTGCTGAAAACAAATCTCAACTTGAAAAAGACTATGAAAAAATTGAGAAAGAGGGGATGATATTACCTTGAGCACCGATAAACGAAATGATTTTAATGAACAAATCGCGCTAATCCAGGATCGTTATTTTTGTAAATTAGCTGAACCTGCCGCGTTACATATCATTGATCTTTTACAAAAACAATTTGCTAATAATGCGTTCGTCATTGATATATGTTGTGGTAGTGGTAAAGTGATTCATCACTTAAATGATAAGGGCTTTGATGTTTTAGGAATCGATATTTCTGAGAACTTACTCAAACTTGCACGGCGAAAAAATCCAGGTGTTAAATTTATTTGTGCTAATGTTAACGATGTTTTATTGCCATCTTGTCAATGTGTTATTTCAACTGATATTGCCTTAAATTATATTACTGATATAGGAAATGTCGAATTAGTATTATCAACATTATTTGAAAAAATTTATCATACCCTAGAGAATCAGGGATTATTTATTTTTGATTTATTAATTATTGATGAACAAGCGATTGTGCAAAATCAAGTGATATATAAAGATAATCCAGATTGGTCTTTGGTGATAGAGCGCACTGAAAATATATTTACACACGAAATTCAAAGACAGATAACATTATTTAGTCGAATTAATGAAGTTTATATTAAAGAATCTCGCATTGATAAAACGATTTCATATGATAAACAAATAATCATTAAATTATTAGAGCAAGTCGGATTTAAAGTAGAAATCTTTACGCATTATGGGGAATACCAATTTAACGCGGGACATGTGGGATTTCATTGTCAAAAATAGCTATTCTTTATCATATTTTTTCAATTGTATCTTACGCCACTCATAAAACAAATTTTCTTTGGGATATTGATAGCGAGTTTGTAAAATTTCAACACTCATAATATCGATTGTTTTAATGTGTAAATAATCTTCTATTGTTTCAGACCAAGCAATTAATATTCGCTGATCGATAAAATAGCCAATAGAAAAAGGCCAAATTGTGTGATTAGGTTGTTTGCGTTTATTTATTTTATATTCGATGCTTACTTTGTTTTGTTTAGCAATAGCTTGTCTTAGTTGAGATAAATCTTCTTCGGCCATTTGTTTTGAAGACGGTGGGCCTACGCGTAAGGTGGCACGACTAATATCTTTTGTCACAGTATTTGGTAGCACACTCAAAATTTTGGTTAATGCTTCATTGGCACCCTCAGCTAACGGTTTATCTCCATATTGACATACCCATCTTGTGCCGAGAAGTAAAGCTTGAATTTCATCATGGGTAAACATTAATGGCGGTAAGAAAAAACTCGCATTTAATTTATAACCGATACCTGCTTCGCCGCTGATATCCGCGCCTTGTGCTTGTAAAGTCGCGATGTCGCGATAAAGTGTTCTAAGGCTAATATCTAAACGCTCGGCTAATCGTTGGCCGGTGACGGGATAGCGATAACTTCTTAAAATTTGAAGGAGTTTTAATAATCGTTCTGTCCGATTCATTGATTAAACTCAACTGACATTATTTGACAGTAGTATGCGCTACACTTGATTTTAATT
>CAYGUK010000056.1:0-9246 GCA_964352985.1 uncultured Legionellales bacterium | reverse complement strand
ATTCAACGTAACTACTTACCAAGTTTAAGCTAAAATGTAGAAATGCTGAATAGTGACAATTCAACTTAACAATCAAAGAGAAAAATTTATGGAAACTTTAAATCAGCTCATTTTATATGTCGAGGATATTGAAAAAAGCAGACTTTTTTATCAAGCGTTATTGGAAATAAAGCCATTAGCCATTCATCCTAATTATGTTGCTTTTATGCTACCTTCAGGGTTGCTTTTTAGTTTATGGTCAAGCAGTGCGGTGAATTATGTTTCAGGCGGCACGGGACATCGTTTTGAATTATCGTTTATGGTAAAAACAGAACAAGAAATTCATGATATCAAAAAACGGTGGCAAAGCTTAAATATCACCATCGAGCAAGATATTGCCAAAGCAACATTTGGTTTAACATTTGTTGCGTTAGATCCCGATGGCCATCGCATGCGAGTGTGTTTAATAGATTAAACAGGACTTACGCAAAACTTCAGCTTTTGTCCGTGGTCTTCGTTATAATCTTCGTTCAAATGCTCATGTACCATTCGTACACTGCGCTTTTCACTGCAGAATATGCCTCGACCACAAACAAAATCTTCGTTTTGCGTAAGTCCTGTTAAATTTATTTCCCCAAGCTTTTGCTTGGGGTGTTATTACACTAAATTAGCGAGACTCATTTGATAATAAATTAAATCAAAAACCGGATCTTTAATTAGACAATATTCATCACGGCTAACGTTTGCTTGTTGTAAACGTTCTTTGATTTGCTCATAAGCAATCGCTACTTTAGGGTTATCATTTAAGTAGTCACGAAAATCGATGGCGTAGTGCCAGTTTTTACTTTCATAAATTCTCATGTGGAGGTGACACTCGATGCCTTGATATTCACCTCGAAAAAAACGTTTTTCCCAAGCAGGTTCAAAATAATCGTGATCATGAAAGGGCACATGATCTTGTTTAATATGATCAAGCAACGTAAAACCGAGAGGTTCAAGTTTTGCCTTAATTTGAGGGATGGCAGAAAAAGAGTTGATTCCACATTGCATATCAATAATATCTTTTGCTTTTATTTTTTTTATTGCAGTTGATCCAATGTGCTCGATTGCTAGAATAGTGTTACCACACTGTGTTTTGATTAACTCTGCAATGAGATTAAAGTTTTTTACCCAATTTTGTTGATGGGTTGAAAGAGTGATGGTTTGTTTGTTCATCTCGTGTGGTGCTCTAACAATAAAAGTAGTATATCAATTTTACGTGATATATTTTATATAGCAATGTGTCCTTTAATATTTAAGTTATTACTTGCCGTCATTTACTGCATTATTTAGTCTAGTATTTTCTTCAATAAATTTTAGGGTTTTTAATCACCATGAATTTTCTTATGATCCACCTAATAAAATAGGTTTAAACTGACATTCGTTAAATAAAATTATAAGGAATAGCAATGTATAGTCTTGCCCCAGCCATTATTAGAATCGCTCAAGCCTCTGTGCAATTTTACGAACATCGAAAAGAAGTATTATGTGCGACCAACACCCCTGTCACACTGGCATTATATGCAAAATATCAAGCAATTAACGATATAACTCGAAAAACTGAAAGAAGTGTTCAGAATATGAGAGTCAAGCAATTATCTTCATTTTTAGATAATGTTAAAACGATAATGGCAAAATTATTTGGATTAATAATTTCTGTTGAAAATACGAAGGAAATACTGAGCGAATATGATCAAAAAGACAAAATTAGCGAATTACCTGTATATATACTACCGGAGCTTCATGCTGAACTCGAAAAAGTTGAATCTGAAGTATATACCCTACCACTTGCTCTTAGCGATAACACCCCAAAGCAAAAAACAACTTATGACATCGCTTCATTACTTCGAATTAATAAAGCCATGCTATGGGCAAGAATGAGTCGAGGCGAGATTTTTTCAGAAAATGAGATGCAAAACGCCAAACTACATGCCGATGTTTTGGAGCCAGGTGTCATGGCTTTTCATTCGAAAGAAGAAATGGATGCGGTACGTAAGTTATCAAAAAAATATTAATCAATCACATCAGAAATATAGTTTAAAAAATCTTTTGCAAGAATTAAAAATTTATGGTGCAAAGTGGCCCACCCGTAAAGTTTTAAGATGAAGCGTGGCTATTTCCGACTTGAATTTTAATAATCTGAATGATTTTTTTACTGATAGGATTATTATGTTTTTCTGCGCGATAAACTAAACAAATATCATCTTTAAACGTCGGTGCTGAGGGTAATTTTGTGAGTTGTTTATATTGGCCCGCAATGCGAGTTGGTAAAATACCATAGCCTAAACCCAAGGCGGTTAATTTTGCGACGACTTCGAGATTAGATGAAGTGAGCGTGCCGTTATAATAAAGTTTTTTGGTGATTTTGCGTAAAATATGTTGGCTTTGTGCGAGATTTTCATCGTAAATTAATTTATCTTGTGAGTTTTTTACTTGAAAAATAGTCACTTCATCAATATACAGTTTGGAAATAACTAAATCCGGATGTTTTATGGGGTTAACCACAATACCAAAATCAGCTTCCCAACTGATCACTTTTTCAGTCATTTCACGCGACAAGCCATGAATAAATTTAAAATCGAGATTGCTATAAGTTTGTTGTAGCATGGGCATAAAACTATCTAAGGTATATAACGCCACAGAAGGGTGCATGGCAATGGAATAACTGCCTTGGATAAAACCTGATTCTGGATTGGCGAGATTTTGCGCTTGTTCCCATTCGTATAATAAACGCCTGGCGCGTTGTTTAAATTCTTGGCCTAATTTGGTGAGTTGAATACCATTTTTGAGACGGATGAGTAATTGGCCACCTAATTCATTTTCTAAACGTTTAATGGCATAACTTAAGGCAGGTTGGGATATGCCAATGATTTCAGACGCTCGGGTAATATTGAGCGTTTCACTGGCAGTAATAAAGTATTTAATATCACTCATAATTAAAGGCATAAATATCTTTTATCACAAACATTGAAATAAGTCATTTTATTTTTGGCTCGATTCGCGGTTCAATAACACATCTGTTTTATTAGGGACGATGAAACAGAGATATTTTTATTAACACATCCGTCAGAAGAGAGGGACCATGAACCCATCAACCTTATATAAACTTGAACACAAAACAGCTAGTTTTCATGACCTTAATTATCAATCAAGAATAGATGAAACACAGGCGCTAAGCCTTGCGAAAAAAATCCTTGCCGAAATCATGTGTTATAGACGTTTAGCGAGTAATGCGGTTCATTGTCAACATCGTTATTGTGTTACTTGCGATAAACAATTTTTACCTATTATTTTACAAGCTGTAAAAAATAATCGTCCGCTTCATTGTGTATTACCCGCTTTTCCTGGTAAGTCACCGAATCCGGAAAAAGTGTTAGGCTTTTTACCTGATTTAGGGGAAGAGTTGGCACTTGATTTTCTCAATAATCTTTGTGAATTGATTTCTCAAATTTATCCACCAGGGATGAAAATAATTTTATGTTCAGATGGGCGAGTATTTAGCGATATCGTTGGCATTAAAGAGCAATATGTTACAGCTTATCAATTGGGCTTAATGGATATTATTCAAAGAAAATCATTAAAAAATATCACGACCTATAATTTAGACGATTATTATGAAGATGATTATAACTTTGGCCAAATGCGTGATGAATTAATGAAACGCTTTGGACAATCATTAGATTTTTTAAAAGATAAAATAAAACGCGGTAGTGAAGTATCAGCAAAACCCGATGAAAAAACAGCAAACCGTTTATATCGAGGTATCACCCGATTTTTATTTGAAGATGCGAGTTTTCAAACACAATTAAAAAGCCGCACACAAATTCAAAAAGAATCTAAAGTAAAAGCTTATGAATTAATTCGGCGAAGTAATGCCTGGAGTGAATTATTGCAATCTGTTTTTCCCAATGCTTTACGCTTATCGATTCATCCGCAAGCTTGTGGTTCAACAAAATTAGGCATTGTATTGATTGGTAATGAGAGTTGGCTAACGCCTTGGCATGGTGTGATTGGAAAAACGCATCAAGGTTATGTGTTATTGAAACGGTCTCAAGCTGAAATGATGGGCGCTAAACTTATTTATGCTGAAAATGGTCAACCCAGTTACTATGAATTAAAGGCAGAGTTAGCATGAATATTGAAATCCAACCTTTAAAACCCTTTGGCGTGTGTTTAACGCCAACATCACCTGCAATTAAAATTCATGACATTGAGATGAATATATTGCGTGATCTCTTTAATCAATCACATTTAATTCTATTGAGAAATTTCACTACATTTCAAGATGCAAATGAGTTTGCAACGTATTGTGATAAATGGGGTGAGGTGAGTTTATGGCCTTTTGGTAAAGTCCTTGAATTAGTCGAACATGAAAAACCCGAAGATCACATTTTTGATCATAGCTACGTGCCTTTACATTGGGATGGCATGTATCGACCTGAAGTACCCGAGTATCAAATCTTTCATTGCGTTAAAGCGCCACTTGAGGGACAAGGTGGGCGTACGATTTTTTCGAATACTGATTTAGTGTTAAAAAATATTGCCGAAGAAACAAAAAAATTATGGCAAAACGTGACAGGGACTTACCAACGAGCCATGTCTTTTTATGATAGTAAAGTTATTTCACCTATCATTACCCAACATCCTCATAAACATTATCATGTGATCCGTTATAATGAGCCTCATTCAGAAGCAAAAGGTCAATTTGTTAATCCACCTAATTTAACATTTGATGGTATAGAAAAGTCAGCGTTAAATGATTTTCATCAAAGTTTGCAACAAGCACTTTATGATGAAAATCATGTTTATCATCATCACTGGCAAGACGGTGATGTGGTGATTGCAGATAATTTTACTTTATTACATGGCCGAGAAAAATTTACTCAGCATTCACCGCGACATTTACGTCGAGTACAAGTATTAAGTGATCCGCCGTATCATAATACGGATTTGGTGTCTTACCAATGAAACAAGTAGATTTAATGATTGTTGGTGCAGGCCCCGTGGGATTAATGTGTGGTTATTTAGCAAAACATTGTGGATTGTCGATTTGTATTATTGATAAATCTCGAGCACCAGTAGAGGTAGGTCGCGCGGATGCATTAAATGCCCGGACTTTGCAATTATTAGAAATCGTGAATTTATTTTCAGAACTCTATCCTTTAGGGAAAAAATGTAATACCAGTTCAGTGTGGTCTAATGGGCAATTTATATCACGCCAATCAACTTGGTGGGATGCGCTAGAAGGTTGTCATCACAAACATTTTCTCATGTTAGGCCAAGCTTATATTGAGAAATTATTAGATGAAAAATTAAAAGTGTTAAATTCATCAGTGCGGAGATCGTGTTCTGTTAAAAATATTGAAATAAATAGCGATTATTGTGTAACAACACTTGAAAATAATGAGCAAATACAATCTCGCTATGTTATTGGAGCCGATGGTTCGCGATCGTTTGTTCGTGAGCATTTTAATATTCCTTTTGAGATTATTCGACCACAAATTATTTGGGCTGTGATTGATGGTGTGATTAATACGACATTTCCAAAAGTCCCTGAAATAATCGTGTTTCAAGCGGATACCTCTGATGTGGCTTGGATCCCACGCGAGAAAAATATTGACAGATTTTATGTGAGAATGGATAGCAAAGAGTTTAGTTTTGAAGATGCGTTGAAAAAAATTAATCGAGCATTATCACCCCACACTTTAACATTTGATACAGTGACTTGGTATTCAAGATTTTCAGTGAAAGAATCAGTCGCTCGCCATTTTTCTTTTGAAGATAAAGTTTTTTTGGTGGGTGATGCCTGTCATATCCATTCCGTTAATGGCGGACAAGGTTTAAATACCGGATTAGCCGATGCGTTTAATTTAATTTGGAAATTGAATTTTGTGATTAAAGGTAGGGCGAATAAAAAGTTACTAAAAACGTATGAGTCAGAAAGAAAACCAGTTGCAGAAAGCGTGATTGCAACATCGGGTGAATTAGTGCGTTCAACGAAATTTTCTCACAATAATACTCACGCTAAAGATTATGTCAAAATAGTGGAAAAAAGATCGGGCAATATTACTGGCATGGGTATTCAATATGGGCAGGGTGGATTAGTGGGATCGCGAGTGTTTGACTTTGAAATTATTAGCTCGCATTTAACAACTCGTTTATATTCATTATTGGATTATAGCAAGTTAACGCTGTTAGTTTTTGATCATAAGCCAATGCAAATTAAATTAGCGGATAATATTAATGTGATTGAAATTTCTACTAAAGAGATAGAATCATATTATTATACTGAAGATATGACTTACCGAGATAAAATCATTTTGGTTCGACCTGATGGTTATATTGAATCGACTATTTCTGTCGACCAAATAGAATTACTTCAACAAAAATTAATATCTAAGGAGTATGTTTAAAATGCAAAAGCCTGTGGTAATTGTCGATCCTATTTCTTCAGGAAAAGAATTAGCGCCGGCATTTAAAAAGCGTGGTATTCCTGCCATTGCGGTGACATTAAATTCGCCAAGTTGGTCTGGTTTTGGTACTGAAATTAATTACAATGATTTTATTGAAGTACTGCCAAATCAAGCTGACTTAATTCAACAATTAAAAAAACATGATCCTCTCTGTGTCATTCCTGGTAATGAGGTTGGCGTGCAATTAGCAGAAGAATTAACATGGAGTTTAACACCACAATTTGCTAATGATCCTGAAAAATCATTGCATCGTTATCACAAATATTTTATGCAACAGGCCTTACATGAAAGAGGGATCCCCGCTTTAAATACAAAGAATACTGCAAATGAAGATGAAGCCGAAAAATGGTTGCATAAAACGAATTTAATCAATCACTCTTTTATTATTAAACCGCCGGCTTCTGCAGGAAGTGATAAAGTATTTCATATTCAACAAGGGGAGGATTGGCGAGTTGCATTTCGTCGAGTATTAGCGGAACCCAATCAATCAACAGGGGAAAAAAATAACACGGTCATTTTGCAAGAGGAAGCCATTGGGACAGAGTTTGCTGTGGGTACAATCAGTTCGGCGGGTCAACATTATTTATCTCATTTAATTGAATATAGCAAAATTAAAGTTGGCGATAGAAAAACGATTTATGATCATGTTGAGTTTGTCAATTTTAATGAAAAAAATCATGGTGAAATTTTTCGTTATGCTAAAAAAGTATTAACTGCTTTAGGAATGCGCTATGGTGCGTCTCATATTGAAATCATGCTAACAAATAAAGGACCAAGATTAATTGAAATCGCGCCCAGAATGTGTGGTGGTCCGGTGATGGAATTTTCAAGAGCTGCAACTGGGAGTTGTCAAGCAGATAAGTTGGTTGAAATTTATATCGACGGTGATGTTAAATTAAAAGACTATATTTTTAAGCAAACCGTCATGCCAGTTTTTTTAAAATCACCGGTTCAAGGCATTGTGAAAAATGCTGAAATTTTCTCAGCAATTGCAACTTTACCTACGTTATTAAATCAATTTTTATGGTTTAAAAATGGTGAGGCGGTACCAAAGACTGTCGACTATTTAACAAGTATAGGTATTATTGCTTTGGCAGGTGAGAAAAAACAAATTTTACAAGACTATGCTGTCATTAGAGAAATAGAAGCGAGATTGCAAGTAGATGCATTGAGCGAGGTAGAAAAGATGATGTCATAGAAAGTTAATAAAATTGAGTTATAGTCACGGCTTGCAGTTAAAATAAGGGAATAATAAATTATTATGAAAGCGTCAGTCGTGATTGGGTTACTTGATAAATTGCCACTTGGATTATATGTCATTAAAGCTAAGGACAAAGAAAATCTTAAATCTCCCGATATTGGTCATTTAAGAGGTTTTGCAAAAGAGATTAAGGCAAAGTATCGTCGAGATCAGAGATTATCTATAGAAGACATTACCAAGTTAGTTCAACATGTCATAAATTACGTGACTCACCTTCGACACACTGCCTTTTGTTTTACGGTAGATGCTTATAATCAATCTAATGTTGCGGTCATGGATTTATGTCGTGCGTTATCTCGAAATCAACATGCTGTTGATTGCTTAAATCAATATCGTCATAATATGAGACTTACACTTTTAGAACCACAACATGTGAAACAAATTCATTTTATGTTTCCGTTTGTTGAAACTTATTTTATGTTATCTACCGGTGAAGAACTCACGGCAGAAAATGTTGTCGACTCAAGCACAGTATTAGTGAATGATGGAAAAACACTGCTAACGCTTGAAGATTTAAATATTCATTTTGCTACAACGGGATGGTTTACGTTACCTCATGATTCTTGTCAATTTTTATCTGATGAAGAATTAGCGAGAATTTTTTCTATGAATGAAGAATTGTCTGACCGCTATATTAGTCTTGCTGGAGAGGTAACTAAAAAATATAGTCAATATCCACATTATCAAACAATATTGAATTGTTTGCTTGAAATCACCACGGCAGCAAAACAACATAAAGATATAGGCATTTTTTTTGCGGCGATTGATGACTTAGTTATTAAACATGGCGAGAATTACCGAGACTTAATTTACTCATTATCAGTGGGAAAAAATAAAACACTAAGAGAAGCGCTTGCAAATAAAGATTGCATGCCAGAAATGTTTTCTAATTTAACACGCACAGTAAGAAATATTTTACGAGCAGCAGATATTCTCTGTTTAGCAAAGCGAATGGATGAACAAGCTTGTTATCAACCCTGTCGTGCTATATCTTTACAGAGGAGATAGTGTGATTGTTTTAAGATATCTAATTTAGTTTGTATGCTATAACAAAAAAAAAGGGTTCACCTCGGGATAGATTATGAGATTTATCCTTCAGTGAACCACGTTTGGGTGACAAACTATTTTCTACTGACTTAACATAAAATCTATGATTAAGTATTTATTATTTTTCCCATGCCTAGTAATGTTGTAGCGGATTCATTTTGTTTTAATTAAATTACCTGATTACTTAAGTAATATTATATGTAAATTAGCGGGTTTATTACACCGCTTGAGAGAAAAGCATTGTTTCCAATCTGGCAATAAATATTAGTTGTTATGTTTTTGATGTGAAACTTACCAAGTTAATAAGTAACTTTGTTTAGTTGCCTGAACTATATTTTAAAACTTCGGCAATACTTCAAAAAAACAATTAATTTATGTAACTATTCACCAACTTTAAGCAAAAACGTAGAAACGCTGAGAAGAACAGACTTTCCTTACGCGATGGGG
>CAYGUK010000055.1:0-24626 GCA_964352985.1 uncultured Legionellales bacterium | reverse complement strand
GATTAGATATTAATATCTGTGATCCACTGCCGTCTCTCGCATCACCACCACTGACTAAAACAATATGATTAAAATGGCTATTGGTAATTTCACCTTGGGAAAAATCACTATCAAAACCATCGGAGAGTGCCTGAGACAAGGTTAATTGATTTAATTTAAAATTAGACCGAACAATATTTAAAGCATCCTCTCCTTTATTGCCGCTAAAAAAACAAGAATCCATACTAATTGGACTTTGATAAAATGTTACACCACCCCGTACTTGCCAATCACCATGTTTAACACCTGAAGTATTTTTAATTTCGACATGTTGCCAAATTGAAATTGTTGACGCATTTAAAACTATTATTCCACCCCATTGATGCTTAGTTGCGGTGAATATAATCGGTTTCGATTTGCTACCTTCAAAAACTAAACTGCCCCGCGCAATCAAGGATTCATCTGAATTAAATTTTAGCGTAGTTCCGCCTTCGATATGAAGTGAATAATTTAAAGGCAACGATAAGTTACCCTTAACTTGCCAGACTCCTTTTCTTATAGAGATCATTTTGTTTTTCTTATCAATTACCAAAAAAGCATTATTTTTCTGTAATAAGTCAATAGACATTTGTGGAATAGGTGTGGCATTTATGCTCGGCGCATAATATTGTGTTTTTACGGTGATTGGTTTTGTTTCACCTAACATTTGTTTAAGTTGAGGTGTTAACTCCGCATTAACGTTGACAAAAAATTGCATTAATGGTGTGACTTTAAAGGGAATAGTGATATTCACAGATTTTGGTACTGTTAATAAAGGCGTGGGTGGAAGTAGCGTCGCTTGTTTTAAATCAATATAAGTTCTTTTTCCTGAATCATCTACAGCATATATATAATTAACTTTTAACGGGACTAATACCAGATTTTGTAATTCTATTATTGAAGATGCATTATCATTTATTACATAAGCTTCAATAGGCTTAATTTTTAACGCCGCTTTCACCCCTTCAACTAAGACATGATCTTTTGCCGTATAAATCATTTTTTGCATGGGGCAATTATTATTAATCAAACAACCAATTTTATATTTCAAATAATCAAAATGAAAAGGTCGATATAAATAAAATTCTTTACCCAACAATTTCATCACCTTATTTTCTAACGCTGTTAATTGACGGATCATGCTTCCATCATCCAGCACTTTTTTATATTGCTTTAGTGCTTGTTGGTAATAGTGATTAATAACTTTATCCTCTAACATATCTTCATAAAAATAACTATAATAAGTCGCACGATAGCTCGTAACAATACCACTTGCATAAGTTCTATTTGATAATTCTAAATCATACGGAATAGGTTGTAATTTAGCCGTGATCGGGTTGAAATAAAAACGCACATTATTCCATTGAATGCCATGAGCGCCCCCCCATAAATTAATCGTTGCTAAGAAATCAGCAACTTGTTTTGCATCAAACACATCATGCGCAGGTAAAGTTTGATTAATATAAGCACGCATTAGTCCAACCGCCATTTTATAATCTGCATGTAGTTTTTTATTTTGAAAAATCCTTGATTCACTAAAAGTCAATATTTGAGCTGTTTGATAATTATTATAGATTGGATTTTTAAATCCTATGTGCGTGAGTTGATGTCGCCATAAATAATCTTCATTAAATTTCAAAATAACACTATCACTATAACCTTGATGCTCAAGTAACTCTTTTGAAAAATGTTCTTCAATAGCCATAATACCGAAATCTTCACCATTCACATAAACATGACTGTAAAGAAATCTTGGCATAATGATATTTTGATTGAGGGTGTTGAGTGTTTGTTGAAATACCAATGGCCCTAAAATATCTCTTCTTACTGGTGATTGAATTGAAAAACGACGCATGTGAAAAATTGCATGATTACCACGAACTTTTATTCGCATCGACCATTTGGTATCGTTGAAGTGATCAACCATATCTCCCTTTAAACGGATCCAAATTTTTAGCGGTTTTTGTTGATTTAATTTTATAACACCAGGCACATAATCATTTTCTTCACGTGATAAAATATTTAACTTTAGTGCCTTATCACGATAATGTTGTAACGTAAGATAATGTTTAAATTTAATATTTATATATAGAGTGGGTAAACTTTTACTCGACGCACCAAACCAAGTAAATGGTGCCGTGATCAATTTACCGGTAAGTATTAAAAGCCCTGTCGTTTTAGAAATACCTTGTGGAACAGAATAACGTGTTACAACAAAACCACGTTGAACACCCCAGTTAATAATATTATTATAAATTTCTTGATAAATTTTATTCGCTTGCTTATGAAATATAATTGAAAAACCTATTATCAAAACAATCAAGCTTAAAATTAAATACCCTATTATTTTTTTATTAATTATTTTAAGATTATATTGATGTTGCTTGAGTTTCATTTTTTCATCCCATCATATAGGCTTGTTCGAAATCATGATTGAATGATATAAATTATCAACATCTAAAAATTCAGGTGGAATTGTTTTTCCATTAATAGTGATGTTACTTTTTAATTGTACGATTGCTTGCTGTTGATCAAATTTGACGTTGGTCCCCGTAATGGTAGCAGGACCATAAGTTGACTTTTTGATAAAAGCCATTAACGAATAATATTCAGCATCAGTTATTACTACATTTGATAACACTACGCTAGAATCATCTTTACTGACTATACCAACACCTACATTTTTAATATCGGCTTGATTGATGTCCACATGACTATTTTCACCAATTGAAATACCTTTATCACGAATATGATAAATTTTTAACTTGTGTATTGTTACTTGAGAGCCACTAAAATCCAGGGCATCACCACCGCCAATAGCACCAATATGATGAAAAGTTGAATTATTAATTTCACCAATTGAGAAATCACTATCAAAGCCATCTGACGCTGCATTTTTTATTTCTATGTGATCAATTTTAAATGTGGAGTGAATAATATTTAACGCATCTTCACCTGAATTATTAGCAAATTGACAATGTGATAAAGTCACTGGATTGAAATAAAAGGTCACGCCACCACGTAACTGCCATAAGGGTGTTTTAATACCACTGGTATTTTCAACATTGACATATTGCCAATCTGAAGACTTAGTAGATTGTAATACAACTAGACCATTCCAAGATTGCGTTCCTTTTCCACTTAATAAAATAGGTTGCGTCGCATTACCTTTAAATATCAAATTGCCATAAGCAACTAACATATTTTTTTCAGAAAAATGTAACGTCACGCCAGGCATGATAAGCAACGTATTATTATTTGGGATAATTAAATTACCTTTAACTTGCCAATTACCCGCACGAATTATAAGTTGATTATCCTCCTTTTTAATAAAAGTATTTTGTGCCAGCATAGATTTTATATCAACATTTGGAATGGGGTTTTGTGTTAGTGTGCTAACATAAGGAACTATTTTGCTCGTTAACACTTTTCCTTTACCAAAATAGTTTTGCACATCTTCAGGCACTTCAGCTTGAGATTTTATCTCTAGATCTTTGAAATCGGTTGGTAATGCATTGAGTGTGATTTTATACATTTTAGGTAATGTGAAAAAAGGAGTCGAGAGAAGCGTGAGGGGTAATTTTTCTTTAAGACTTATTTCTTTAACGTTACCCAGATTATCTTTACTAAAAATACCCAGTACTTTTACATCAAATGGAACAATATTTTGGATTTCTAAGTAGGCTTTATCACCTTCTTGTATAAGGTAAGCATTAATTAATTTGCTACTGATTGCTTGTTTTGCCGATGGCGCATATATTTTTGGGGAAGCATCATACTTGATTTTTTTAAATTTACACTTGTCACGATCTAACAAACATGGAATTTGTAATTTAAATAAATCCAAGTTAAAACGGGGATATAAATAAAACTCACTTCCCAGTTTCTTTAGGTTATCATTTTCAACTTGGGTAATTATTTTTTGTAATTCACCTGATTGAATTAACTTCGCATATTTTTTAATCGCTTGTTCATAATAAAATTTAACAACCGGGTCTGTGAGCAATTCAGTATAAAAGTAATTAAAATAATTCGACTCAGATGTTGAAGCTATCGCACTAACTGGGACCGTAGAATCGAGTTCTACATCATAGGGAATCGGTTGCAATTTTGCGATAATGGGATTGTAATAAAATCTCACATTATTCCATTGCATTGCATGCTTTGCACCCCAGAGATCAATCGTCGCTAAATAATAGCCAACTTGTTTAGCATCAAATACTTCATGAGCAGGTAATTGATTTTCGATATAAGCGCGCATCAAACCAACGGCAACTCTATAGTCTCGGCGTAACATGGGTTTTGCTAATAAACGATTTGCTCTAAATGCTGAGATGGGGGTGATTTTATAATTATTGTAAATCGGATTTCTTGCATCACCCATTAATATATTATTCCATAAACGAGACTCATTAAATTTTATAATGGGGCTATCAAGCACACCACGGTGCTCTAATAAAGTTTTTGAGAAATGTTCTTCTAATAACATAATCCCAATATTTTCACCGTTGATTGTCACACGCACATATTTATAACGTGGGAAAATAATGTTGTTGTCGATGGCATGTAAGCTTGATTTAAAAACTAATGGCCCAATTAAATCTCGGGTTGTTGGACTTTGCATAGAAAAACGTTGCATCGAAAAAATCGAATCATCATCACGCGTTTTAATTCTAAATGACCATTTACGCCCCGCTAGATGATCGACTGCAACATCACCTTTTAAACGCATCCTTACACGGACGATTTGTTGATTATTAACATCAACAAACGCAGGAACAAAATCATTTTCTGAACTATGTAAAATCGATAATTTTAACGCTTCATGTCTTTTTTGTTTTATTTTTAAATACTGTTTTAATTCAATTACGAAATTTAAACTTGGTAAACTATCGCTATCACTACTCAACCATCTAAAGGGTGCCTGAATTGAAGCAAGCAAAATATCTTTAACTATAGATGTTCGCGACTTATATAGTTCGAGTGAATTACGTGTCACAACGTAACCGTGTTCGACCGCCCAATCTAAAACAGTTGAATAATTATTATCGAGAAATTCATTAAAAGATTGTCGAACTTGTTTTTGAAATGTAAAACCTAAAGCGATGATAATCAGCAAAATTAACAATAAAGCTAACAGGATCTTTTTTTTAGGCAGTCGCTTGCGTCGCCCAATTAATCTCATGAGGTGACACCTTAAATCCCGGATACATTTTTTTGATCGAGTATACTAATGCCAACATCCGTAAATGTATTTCTAATTTCATTGGTAAGCTCTGTAAGTAATTCCATATTTGCAATATTGACATAATATAAAATTTCGAGTTGATTTCCACGTTCATCAAAACGACGTAAATCACCATTGATAGAATGTTTGAGAATAAGTTCATTGAATTTTTTTAAATAATCACTTCCTTTATTATTTCCTGTATCATCACAATCTATCGCAATAAATAAACCCGTTTCGGCTTTATTTCTTTTCATCCATTTTAAACTAATGATCATCGCTAAAATAATAATGGTTCCGACAATACAAGCAATAGTTTGCCCCGCGCCTAAAGAAATACCGATTGCAATACAGAGAAATAAATACGCTAATTCTTCAGGTTCTTTTATCGGCGTACGAAAACGGACAATCGATAAAGCCCCCACTAATCCAATCGCGATAGCTAAAGATGATTTTAACACGGCGATAATTAATATCGTTGTTAAAACAATGATCGGAAAAATGTTACCTAATTCATCACGGTTTGATAAGGTTGAAGCAAATCGACGATAACAGTACCTCAGCAAAAATCCTAAAAGAATCCCCACAATTAAATTAATAATAAATGGCTTTAAATTTAGCGCTGATGAGGTGAGTAATAGCCGATTTATCTCAGTTAATTGTTGATTCATTTAAACATTCCTTATCTGATAATATGTATTTTATTCGTATTCGCCTAGTCTTATATATCAGACGAATCGTTTTTTACAATATAACAACGTGTTGAGTATAACATTTGACTAATCACTTGCGAATGAATTTTAGATTGGTTTATCAGATTTCATTTCAGTTTGATAAAACTTTTTCACATCCAAATCACTCGGAATAATTTTTTTGCCATTCAGCATAATTGACGATCCGATTTGTGCAATCGCATCTTGTCCAATATTTTTTAGCGTTATGCTGTCTGCATTTATTTTAGCAGGCCCATAAACAGGTTTTTTAATATAAGCCATAAATGCATAGAATTTTATATTTTGTAAATCAGACATGCTAATAGTAATCGTCGATAAATCTTTACTCACAACACCAAATAATGAATCTTGAACTTTCAGATGAGAAATAGTCGCTTCACTGTGTTCACCAATTGAAATCGCTTTATCCCGAATATTAGTCATGGAGGTGTGAGAAACATTGATTTTTGTGCCACTCACATCAATCGCATCACCACCACTATTTGATCCGATTGCACTAAATTCACTATTGATAATTTCTCCTTGCGCAAAATCAGCATCAAACGCATCAGAAACAGTATGATCAAAATGTGAATATTTTAAGGAAAATTCAGACTTCACAATATTTAAAGCATCCTCTGCTTTATTATTAGAAAAGGTGCAATGTTGGCCGTCAAAAGATGATTGATAAAACGTAACACCACCTCGCAATTGCCATGCGCCATTTTTAACGCCGCTCGTATTATTAACTTCAACATATGACCAATGTGAAATTTTATTTGCGTTAAAAACAACGATGCCATCCCAATCTGTTTTAGCTTGAAGAAAAATTGGTTCATCACTATTACCTTTAAATTGTAAATCACCATAGCTTATTATTTTTTCATGCGGTGAAAAATTTAAGGTCACACCAGCATTAATTACAAAATGATAATTTTCTGGAATAATAATGTTCCCTGTGACTTGATATGTTCCCTTATTAATTATTATTTCCTTATCATTTATTTTAATAAATGAATTCATTTTTAACATATTATCTAAGTCTGATGAGGGTATAGCAGGTTTAGTCATAATTGGTGCGTAAGGGATCGCTTTAACATTGATAATATGTGATCGTTGCATTTTATTATTTTTTTCATTGTTATTATTTGCTTGCACGCTTGCTATAATTTCATTTGGATTTTGGCTTTTATAAGTAAAAAATAGCGCCGATGGTACTTTTTTAATTTGTGCTGCAGGTAAAACAGTCGGTAATAATTTTGCTGGTTTGAGATCTAAAGGGATTGTTGCAAAATCCAAGTCTTTTGCGGTTATCGAAAATAAAGTTGTGGGCATCAATAGTAAATTATTGACTTCAATAACATGCTGACCATTCTCATCATAACGGAAAACATTCACCGGGTGATCATTCATCGCTTGATTATTTGACATTTTGATGAGTGATTCATCAAGCGTCACAAAACTACCTACATAACATTTAGATTGATCTAAAATACAAACAGCTTGTTGATATAAAGAGTTAAAATCAAAAGGCCGAAATAGATAAAATTCTCGACCAATTTCTTTAAGGTAATATTGTTGAACTTTCTTTAGATGATTCACTAAACTACCATTTTTTAGAACATAATAGTATTTTTTCCCTGCAAGCAAAAATGCTTGATAAAGTTTTTTATCTCCTAATATATCTCGGGCAATCGCGGGTGTTTCGTTGACAAAAGAGAGTGTTGGCATCATTGTCGCTGGAAGACTTTGATCGAGTTCCACATCAAAAACAATTGGCTCCAATTTTGCGGTTACTGGATTAAAATAAAAACGCATATTATTCCAGCGCAGAGCATGAATACTTCCCCATAGATCAGCTGTTGCTAAATACTCTCCCATTAATTTACTATCAAAAACTTGAGAAGCTTTTAATTTATGGTGAATGAATCCTCGTAATAATCCAACTGCCAAGAAAAATTCTCTTCTTAAGACAGGAGAAGTCATTACGGCATCTTCGGAAAAACATGAAATAACAGCGTTATAATAATTATCGACGATTAAATTGTGTTTATTTTCCATAATTAAATACTGCCATAATTTTTCTTCATTAAATTTTATTATGACACCTTCCGTTCGATGATTATTGGCTAATAATGATTTAGTGAAATGCTCTTCTAATGCCATAATACCAAAGGATTGACCATTGATATCCAACTTGACATAACGAAATGTTGGCGCAATCACCGTTGATCCAATTGCTCGCAACGTAGCTGTAAATATTAGAGGCCCCATCACATCACGTCGTGCTGGATTTTGGAGTGAGAATTGACGCATACCGAATACGGCATGCTCTCCTCGCACTTTAACGCGTAATGAATATTTATCACTCGCAATATGATCGGTAAGATCCCCTTTTAATCTCACTCTAACTGGGATTTTTTTTTGATTATTGATGGTTAAGACTGCAGGCACAAAATCTTTGTTGGAATTTAACAATACGCCTTTTTTTATTGCTATTTCTCTTTCATGTTGTAGTTTCATCGCATAAGCAAATTTAATATCGAGTTTAAATTCGGGTAACTTAGCATCGTTAGCTTGCCACCAAACAATTGGCGCTCGTAAAAATGCCTGCCACAATTTTTTTTCTAGAGAAACACTTTGCCCGGGGCGTTGTACAATGACTCTATTTTTAACAAAACCATGCTCTTCGGCAAAACTTAACACTTCAATAAAGATTTTTTGCTTAGCTTGTAAGTAATAGCGGTAAAGCGTTTGATGAAATATTACACATAGAATGACTAATATAATAATTCCAAGCAATGTGCACCGACGCCAATATTGCTGGCATAAATTTTTCTTATTTAAAGGCGAACGTGAAAGTTTCATTCATCCATGGATATGTAGTTTTAAAATATTATTTTACAAAAATTTATTTCATTTGTAGATAATAATCTTGCGGCTTTGGCGTTTTTGTTAAGTATAAACTCAACCAATAAGGCGCCAAAGAGAAATGATTAACTTCATTTATCGCGCTAACACAATGCGAATATTTTTTCGAAAGTAAAATCCCTACCGGAACGCTCGATGCATTTCGTGTATTTTTATCAATTGCATAGTCCCGTACAAAGTATACTGGTGTATAAATATTTAAACTTTCTTGTCCGTGAAAGCGTTGCAGATTGATATCATATTGAGCGTAATTCAGGATGGGATGAGTATGAGCATAAAGTATTTTTAAATCTTCGTCGCCAATTGAACACGATAATTTAATTTCTAACATGATAGGAATCATTTGCGTTTCCGCATTTTTTTGTTGATAGCGAGTGAATAAGGCTTTGGGCCAATCAATTTTTAATAACGCAAGTTGTTTATCCTTTGTTGGTGACATGCTAAAAGACAGCGGACGAATCGGCGCTTGCTGATAAGTATTGATAACCGTTTTAACTTGATTGGTTTGATAATAACGTAAACTCAATAAACTAATTTCTGTGCCACCCAATAAGACAATTAATACAATAACGATAGGAATCGCAGATTTAATGTAAGTTAAGGGTTTTTTTCTAAATTTTTCAATTGTCTCTAAAAATGTTTTTCTATTCGAGGGCGGTAAACCATTCATTAAAACTTGGCTGATTAAAAAGCCCATTGGCATCCAATAAAGAAATGAAAGATAAAAATATTGTTGTTGATTAAAGCGAAAATTTAAAACTGTTGGAAAATAAACAATAAACAACAATAATATTAATGCAAAACGCAGCTCAATCGTACCCACAATGATTAAAACTATCAAAGTCATTAATAAATGATCATGTAATAATGACTGAATTAAAGCGATAACTCTGGTTAAAACATCCGCGGGTGTCGTAAACATTATTTGCCAGTAGAGTTGATTACTTAATTGTTGATATATCGGTGAAGTTTGATTAATAAAATTATGATGATTAAGTTGATAATTTTTAGCATTAATAATTGCCGTCAAAAAATGAGTCGAGTTATGCAGATCCCAACTATATAGCGGTTTAATCGCATTATTATAATGGGTAAATGACAATGCAAGGAGTGGATTTTGTTTTACAAGTTGCGTATCTGATTTTGGGATGAGGAAACACCCTACTTTAAATATTAGTAAAAAGATGACAATAAGAATAACACGTATATAGGTTGAACTTTTTATTTTTTCTGGCAGAAAAAATAAAATGACAATAAGCGTTAATGGAAACACAATAATATTAATTGTATTTTGCTGATAAGCAAAAACCATTAAAACACTAATTAATAAGACCAGTAATACACGACGCGTAGTTTGCATTTTTTTTGTCATTAACAAACCAAGCAAGCCTAAATAAAGATATAAAAATGGTACAAAATAAATAAAGTTAGATGAAATAATTTGTGTAATAAATTGTTCACTCACTAAAGTAACAATTAATAAAGCCAACGCGACAAAAGGATCAATAATGAATCGGTAGAGCCCATAAAGTGCACAAAGCGATAACGTTAATAAGCTACTTTTTTCGAGATTCAGATTATAGTGTCTGGAACTTAACACCGCTATGGCAATGATGGCACAGCAAAATAATATATCCACATAGATTGATTTATTTTTTTCAATGCCCATTGGTAACAAAGTTTATTAAGTGAAAAATAAACTATACCTTAAATCAGTAAAGATGCGAAGAATACACAGGGTTAAAACTTCATGTCTTCGAAAAATTTCTTCACTTTATCAAACCAACCATGCTCTTTGGGGCTATGGTTATGTTTATCTTTTGTTATCGATTCATGAAATTGTTCGAATAACGCTTTTTGTTCTTTATTGAGTTTAACGGGCGTTTCAACAAATACACGACAAAGTAAATCACCCACTTGGCCACCGCGAACAGACTTCACGCCTTTTGCACGGAGTCGAAATAATTTTCCAGTTTGCGTTTCGGGTGGAATTTTTAATTTAACTCGACCATCAAGAGTTGGTACTTCGATTTCACCACCCAATGTCGCCATGCCAATACTAATTGGCACTTCACAATGAAGATCACGACCTTCACGTTCAAAAATTTCATGCGGCTCCACTCTAATAATCACATAGAGATCACCTGCAGGACCACCACCGACACCGGCTTCACCTTCATTATTTAAACGTATCCTATCACCATCATCCACTCCCGCAGGAATACTAACAGATAATGTTTTATTATCACGCACACGACCTTGGCCACGACATTGCCGACAAGGATCCGTGATCACACGGCCTTGACCACGACAAGAAGGGCAAGTTTGTTGAACAGAAAAAAAGCCTTGTTGCATTCTAATTTGGCCATGTCCTTCACAATCAGGACAGTTTGTCGGTGAAGTGCCTTTTCGCGCACCACTTCCGTTACAATCATTACATGCAACCAATTTAGGGATATTGATATTTTCTTTACAACCATGAACTGCTTTTTCAAGTGATAAGACTAGTTCGTAACTTAAGTCAGCGCCACGTTGAACATGACTACGTCCACCACCACCACTACGACCACGGCCACCAAAAATATCGCCAAAAATGTCATCGAAAATATCACCAAAACCACCAAAACCTTGTCCACCACCAGTACCCCCACCCATCGATGAATCGACACCGGCATGACCAAACTGATCATAGGCAGCACGTTTTTGACTATTCGATAAAATTTCGTAAGCTTCTTTAGCTTCTTTGAATTTATCTTCGGCCTCGGCATCATTGGGGTTACGATCGGGATGGTATTTCATCGCTAAACGACGATAAGATTTTTTTAATTCTGCCTCGGAAGCGTTTTTTGCAACGCCGAGTATTTCGTAATAATCTCGTTTTGACATTTTGCCTCATTAAGGGGGCATCCGCCCCCTCGTTTAAACTGGGAGAAGGTATTATTTTTTATCTTCGTCCTTAACTTCTTCAAATTCAGCATCAACAACATCATCGCCAGCTTTTTCATTGTTACCTGCGTTAGCAGTTTGTTCGGCTGTACCAGATTGTTGTTCAGCATTTGCGGCCGCATATAATTTTTCTGCGACTTTGCCAGAGGCTTCACTTAATTCAGTTGTTTTCGCTTCAATCGCTGCTTTATCTTCACCTTTTGCTAATTCTTCTAATTCATTCGCTAATTTTTCAAGATTAGATTTTTCATCAGCCGTTAATTTGTCACCGGCATCTTTAAGTGTTTTCTTAGTCGCATGAACAAGACTATCAGCGGAGTTACGTGCGGCAATTAAATCATGGAAATGTTTATCAGATTCTGCATTTGCTTCTGCATCTCTGACCATTTTTTCAATTTCATCATCAGATAAACCACTTGATGCTTTAATCACAATTGATTGCGCTTTACCTGTAGCTTTATCTTTTGCAGATACATTTAAAATACCATTAGCGTCGATATCAAAAATCACTTCGATTTGTGGCACACCACGAGGCGCTGGTGGAATATCTGATAAATCGAAACGACCCAATGATTTATTAGCAGAAGCCATTTCACGTTCACCTTGTAATACATGAACAGTCACCGCTGTTTGATTATCATCGGCTGTTGAGAAAACTTGCTGAGCTTTGGTTGGAATCGTGGTATTTTTTTGAATGAGTTTAGTCATCACACCACCGAGTGTTTCAATACCAAGTGAAAGCGGGGTGACATCTAATAATAAAACATCTTTTACTTCACCGGATAAAACAGCAGCCTGAATAGCAGCACCAACTGCAACAGCTTCATCAGGGTTAACATCACGACGAGGTTCTTTGGCAAAATAATTTTTCACTGCTTCTTGAACTTTCGGCATTCTTGATTGGCCACCAACTAATATAACGTCAGTAATATCAGAAACAGATAAATCAGCATCTTTTAATGCTGTTTTACAAGGCTCAATAGTACGAGTAATTAAATCTTCGACTAAAGATTCAAGTTTGGCGCGTGTAACTTTAATGTTTAAATGCTTAGGACCTGTTGCATCAGCCGTAACATAAGGTAAGTTAACATCAGTTTGTTGTGTTGTGGATAATTCAATTTTCGCTTTTTCTGCTGCTTCTTTTAAACGTTGTAAAGCAAGTGGATCGTTACGTAAGTCAACGCCAGAATCTTTTTTGAATTCAGCAACAAGATAATCAATTAAACGTAAATCAAAATCTTCACCACCAAGGAAAGTATCACCATTTGTCGCTAAAACTTCAAATTGGTGCTCCCCTTCAACTTCAGCAATTTCAATAATTGAAATATCAAAAGTACCACCACCTAAATCGTAAACAGCAACTTTTGCATCACCTTGCTTCTTATCCATACCAAATGCTAATGCAGCAGCAGTAGGTTCGTTAATAATACGTTTAACTTCAAGACCGGCAATTTTACCCGCATCTTTCGTAGCTTGGCGTTGTGAGTCATTAAAGTAAGCCGGCACAGTAATAACAGCTTCTTTGACTTCTTCACCTAAATAATCTTCAGCTGTTTTCTTCATTTTCATTAAGACTTCAGCAGAAACTTGTGGCGGTGCTAATTTTTTATCGCCAACTTGAACCCAAGCATCGCCATTATCAGCAGCAATAATTTTGTAGGGTACAATTTCGACGTCTTTTTGCACCACATCGTCTTTGAAACGACGTCCGATCAAACGCTTAATAGCAAATAATGTTTTTTCAGGATTTGTAACCGCTTGGCGTTTAGCAGGTGCACCAACGATAATTTCACTATCATCGCCATAAGCAATAATAGAAGGAGTCGTTCTTGCGCCTTCTGCGTTTTCTATCACGCGTGGTTTGCCATTTTCCATGACAGCCACACAAGAGTTTGTTGTACCAAGGTCAATACCAATTATTTTACCGGACATATTGTTTGTCTCCATAACTCCGAGGATGATTAAATTTAAATTAGATATTGGGCCGATTGTTTCTATTTCAAGCCCAGCTACGATATTTTATTTCGCAACCACCACCATAGCAGGACGAATCAATCTATCATAAAGCACGTACCCTTTTTGCAACACATCGATAATGGTGTTGGGCGGATTATCCGACCCTTCAGCCATCGAAATTGCTTCATGAAACTCGGGATTAAACTTTTCAAATTTTGGATTTAGTTGCTTAACATTGTGTTTAGCGAGCACATCGAGAAATTGTTTCATAGTTAATTCCATACCTTCAAACATGGACTTAGCTACTTGATCATCTGGTATTTCCACCATTAACGCACGATCTAAACTATCAACAATTGGCAACAGTTCATTGATAAATTTTTCTAAGCCAAATTTATGAGCATTCGCAATATCTCGTTCGGTACGACGCGCTAAGTTTTGCATATCCGCTTGTGTTCTAAGGTTATTTTCAGTTGCACGTTTTAGGGCTTCTTGCGCAATGTGTAATTCTCGACGTAACTCAGTGACCATTTCAGCGGAAATCGCTTCATCTTGGCTAATATTTTCATCAATCATACTATCTTCATCGTCGAGTAAGTCGGAAAGATCAGCCGTAACTTTCGGTGACTTTAAATCATTGATATCTGCTCTTGGTTCATTCTCACCTAAAATATCAGCAATTTTTCGGTGACCAGTTTCATTTTTGTCAGTCATCTAGATGGATCCCTTAATTTTCATTAATAGTCCGTAATATAAGGTTTAATCAGATTTATTCAAGGCTGCTGATAATAATCTTGCTGTAATTTCAACAATGGGTATGACTTTGTCGTAATACATGCGGGTGGGACCAATAACACCTAAAGCACCAGCGACTTTACCATCAACTTCATAGGAAGATGTCACTACGCTACACTCATCTAACATTTTATAACCTGATTCTTCACCAATAAAAATTTGCACGCCTTTGGCGTTTACACATCGATCAAGTAAATGCAAAATATCGTGCTTTTTACTGAAGGCATCAAATAATAATTTTAACTTAGTCATGTCTTTGTTATCGACAACATTCAATAAATTCGTTTGGCCTGAAACGATAAAATCATCATTAGTTGGTTGCTCTTCAAACGCTTTATCTGCAACATCTAATACGGTTTGCATGAGGCGTTGCATGGTTTCACGATCGGTGTTTAATGATTTTAAAATAATTTCATGAAGATCAGTCAGATCACATCCTACGTAATGTTCATTTAAATAATTTGCGGCTTCGGTTAATTCACTTTCCGTATAAACTCGTGCGGTATAGATAATACGATTTTGAACTTCTTTCTCGTTTAATACTAATATAACCAGTACACGATTTTCAGCTAGGGATAAAAATTCTACATGACGTAATGTGATTTTGTCCGGTTTAGGTAAGGTGATCACGCCGGCAAGTTGTGTAATATTTGATAATAAATTAGAAACTGATTCAATTTTTTCGAAGGTAGACGTTGTGTCTTGAGCATTTATTTTTTTTTCTAATGCTCTAATTGCCGTTGGGGATGCTTGATCAACAGACAGTAAACTATCTACAAAAAAACGATAACCTAATGCGGTAGGGATGCGTCCAGCTGAGGTATGAGGTGAAATTAAAAAACCACGTTCTTCTAAGTCAGCCATAATATTACGTATTGTTGCTGGACTTAAATTAATATTTTCATCATCTGAAAGAGTCTTTGAAGCCACGGGATGCGGGGCTTTAATATAACGTTTAATCAACACCTTCAGTAGATGTTGTGCACGTTCAGTAATTTCTGGTTTCTCTTTCATTTTTTCTTCGATAATTGAAAACGGGTTTTATTCTAGCACTATTTTAACTGAAAGCGAACGTGTTAAGTAAGTACTTTGTTGTTACTTACAAGTCATTCTCAAGAGGGATTTTTGTCGGTCATAGTCTCATGCTAAGATAGAAAAATCAGAATTTTAGTAGGGTAAGTGAATGACAAAAACATTTAAAACCATCGGAATTATCGGCAAGCACCGAAGCTATGATATTCGTGATTCATTAGAACAAGTCATTGAATATTTATCACATCGTAATGTCAATATCATTATCGACAATGATTCAGCCAAAGTTCTAGAAAATAAATATCCTGTTCAAGAAGCATCACGATCGGTCGTGGGGGTTAAGTGTGATTTAGTGATTGCTGTCGGGGGTGATGGTTGTTTTTTAAATGCCGCCCGTACTGTTGCTAACCACGAAGTTCCTATCGTGGGTATCAATCGGGGACATCTGGGATTTTTAACCGATATTTTGCCGCAAGATATGGAAGAACAATTAGATAAAATTTTTAATGGTGAGTATCACGAAGAAAAAAGATTTTTTCTACACTGCGATATTATGGATCAAAATAAAATGCTCACCGAGAATGAAGCATTGAATGAAGTCGTGTTATTACCTGGCGATAACGCACAATTAATAAAATTTGAAATTTATATCGATGATACCTTAGTTAATTATCAACGAGCAGATGGCTTAATCATTTCGACGCCAACTGGCTCTACCGCCTATGCATTATCAGGTGGCGGCCCAATTTTACATCCCGGGCTCGATGCAATTGCACTCGTTCCAATGTTCCCTCACAATTTAAGCTCGCGTCCGATTGTCGTATCAGGTGATAGTAATATCAAAATTAAAATTCCAACTAATAATGAAACCTCTCCTCGTGTAAGTTGCGATGGTAACGCACGTGTGCCCGTTCCGCCTGGCGGCATTATTAAAATTTCTAAATACCGAAATCAATTGCGTTTACTTCATCCTAAAGGTTATGATTTCTATGAAACATTACGTTCAAAATTAGGCTGGGAACAAGCACGCGGCCAAACGGGAACCAAAAGATAAACATTTATGTTAACTCAAATTCATATTAAAAATTTCACTATCATCGATGAGATTTGCTGTGACTTTCAATCAGGGATGACTGTATTAACGGGCGAAACAGGTGCTGGAAAATCAATCTTAATTGATGCTTTAAATTTAGCCCTCGGCTCAAGAGCGGATGCAAGTTTAATTCGTCTCGGTGAAGAGAAAGCAACAATTACCGTTTGTTTTAATATTCGTGAATTACCTACTGCAAAAAAATGGTTAGCCGAGCGTGAATTAGAACATGAAGATGAATGTATTTTACGACGAGTGATTTATCAAGCTGGTCGCTCTAGTGCTTATATCAATGGTATTGCAACACCCATAGCACAAATAAAAGAACTCGCACAATTATTGATTAACATTCATGGTCAACATGAACATCACGCCTTATTAAAACAGGATTTTCAACGTTATCTACTCGATACATTTGGTAAAAATCAATCGGTTTTAAAAGAGTTAAAAGAAATTTATAAAAATTGGCAACAAGCTAGTTCACGTTTAGCATTGATTGTTGAAAACATGGAACAAACCGATGACAAAGAAGCCTTATTAAAATACCAATTAACTGAACTTGAACAATTAAACTTAGCTGAAGACGAAGTGAATCAATTACATCAAGAGCAACAAATGCTTGCTCACACAGATGAGTTAACTGCGTTATTTCAAGCGACAACCAATCAACTAATGCATGATGAACAATATGCGATTTCATCAACATTGCAACACATTATTAATCAATTACACGCTCATCTTCCCCATCAAAACAATTTAAAAAATAGTATCGACTTGTTGCAAAATGCCAGAGTCTTGATCGATGAAGCAAGCCATGAGATCGATTCATTATTCGATCATCTTGAACTCGATCCGAATCGTTTAAAACAAGTTGAAACACGCTTAAGTACAATTCATCAATTAGCTAGAAAACATCGTATAAAACCCGATGAGTTATTTGCTTTTCATATTAAGCTAAATACCGATCTCGAAAAGCTAAAACACAATCAAAATGAAATGACACAAATCAAAGAAGAAATCGATAATTTAAATCAACAATATCTTGTTTTAGCAAAAAAACTATCCGAACTCAGAAAACAATCTGCAAAAAAATTAACTCGAGTTGTAACAGAAAAAATAAAGCAGTTAGGCATGCCTGATTGTATTTTCGAAATAGCGATTAATACTAAAACTCAAAATTTGCTCTCACCACACGGAATTGATCATATTGAATTCTTAGTTAAAACAAATCCAGGACAAGCCTTATCACCACTTGCTAAAATCGCTTCTGGTGGTGAATTATCACGAATTTGTTTAGCGATTGATGTGATATGTGGTGAGTTACACTCAATGCCTTGTATCATTTTTGATGAAATTGATAGTGGCATTGGCGGTAGAATTGCGGCCATTGTGGGGCAACAATTAAAAATATTAAGTGAGCACTGCCAAGTTTTATGTGTCACACATCTTGCGCAAGTCGCGAGTCAAGCATCACATCATTTTCAAATCACCAAACAATCAAACAATCAAAATACTAAAACAATTATTACCACATTAAATGAAACTCAACGTATCGACGAAATCGCCCGCATGCTAAGTGGTGAAAAAATTACAAAACAAACATTAGCACACGCAAAAGAATTATTAACCGACGCGATTTAAAGTGATTTTTGATGGCACTTCTCACAGAGACCGTAGATAACCAGACTATGATCTGTCATGGTGAAATTGTTAGATTTAGCAATAGTTTCTTGTTGTTGCTCAATGAATTCATCGACAAATTCCTTAACCAAACCACATTCCACGCAAACTAAATGATCATGATGTTCCCCTTGATCAATTTCAAATACAGAATTGCCGCCTTCAAAATGATGTTTTTTAACAAGCCCCGCTGTTTCAAATTGTGTTAAAACACGATAAACAGTAGCTAAACCAACATCATCGCCTGTTTCAATTAATTGTTTATAGATATCTTCAGCTCGTAAATGATGTTGTTTTGAGTTTTCTAATATTTTTAAAATTTTAACGCGAGGTAAAGTAACCTTCAAACCCACTCGGCGTAATTCGATATCATCCACGGTACACTCCTATATTTAATCAAGTTTTAAAGCTTATGAAAAATTTATTCCGAGTATAATCGATCCCAACCAAATAAACGAACATTTCAAATTTATAATTAAGTGCAAAAATTGTAACAATATATCATATTATTTGACAAATTTTGTCACGATTGACGAAAGTTTAGTAAAATTTTGTCCAGTTAAATGACTCGAAAATTTTTATAACCGAAACTCAACTTATGATTATTCTAAAATAAGTTGAATAAATCAGATAGTTAAAAATATCTCACTAGAATTTGATGCCCAATTGAACGGATGGCACGTAATGTGCATTCTTAATTGCCGAATAGTAACGACATCTTCCAGGAGAGATTGATTATGAAAGGTTTTACACTTATTGAATTAATGATCACAATTGCTATTGTGGGTATTCTAGCTGCTATCGCTATTCCCGCATATCAAGATTATACACGTCGCGCACGTTTCTCTGAAATTACATTAGCTATTGCTCCTTTTAAAGTCGCAGTTGCTGAATGCGTGCAAGACCAAGGCTCACTTGCTCCTTGTGATGGTGGTGCCAACGGTATTCCAGCTAACATAACGGCTGCTGAAGGTGGACTTGCTTCACTTACCACATTAAACGGTGTTATCAATGCAACCCCAGTTGCTCAGAATGGTATTGTTGCTACTGACACGTTAACTGCAACACCAACAGTCACTGCTGGTAATCGCGTTAACTGGACACTTGGTGGTGGTGCACTTACTCAAGGTTACGTTAAAAACTAATTTGTTAGCTTAAAGAATCGCTCGTGCAAGGAAGCACAAACTATCAAAACGTAGACTCCTCTCAATGAATGTAGAGGAGTCTAACCTAACGATTCTACAGCATGCAATTTCCGAGATAACACTCCAAATGTTCCCCGAAAAAAAGCGGAGTAGATATGATGAAAACACAACGAAATAAAAAACAGCAAGGTTTCACTTTAATCGAACTTATGATTGCTGTCGCAATTGTTGGAATTTTAGCATCAATTGCTATTTCCAGTTTTCAAGATTACTTACGCGCTGCGCGCTTTACAGAAATCGTTCATGCAACAGTGCAGTGGAAGGCCGGTGTTGTTGAGTGCGTGCACGACTTAGGAACACCTGCAGGATGTAATGGTGGAACGAATGGAATTCCAGCAAACATCACCGCTTCTGAAGGTGGAATAGCTTCGTTAACTGTAGCAAACGGTGTTATTACAGTTGTTCCTGTGAACCAAAACGGATTCACCGCAACAGATACATTAGTAATGACACCGGGTCAAACTGTAGGTAATCGTGTCACCTGGAGTGCCTCTGGTGGTGCTGTCACCGCAGGTTACACTAAAGGGTTGTAATATTCTGAACTTTACTCTTTATTTTCACACTAAATTAGACTGTCAAACAGTTGCAGCTATGCAGTCAATGCCCACAAACATTTCAGAAATCAAAAGTAAATCAGTTAATTATATCGCCTTTCCTTACTGGAATTCATTGACTATATTTAAATAAGTAGGGTTACACGATAATTGCGCCAAATAGACTGACATGACACATATCGAGTCTTAGACGCCAGGTCAATTATCTCTTGAGTAGGATTGATAATGACAACATCAAGTAAAGTTTCTTACAGTGGTCTTGCCAGAAGACTAGTGCTAGATGGTCTGCTTGAAGAAGACGAAGCAAAACGTGCTGCGAAGGATGCGCAGGATCAACGCACGCCTTTTGTTGTTCATCTTGTTAAAAAGAATATTCTCGGTTCTTACGAAATCGCGCACGCTGCCGCGCAAGATTTTGGTGTGCCTTTACTCGATTTAGAAAATTTTGATAAAGATACCATCCCCAAAGGATTAGTGAGTGAAAAATTAATTCGCAAACATCATGCCCTACCCCTATTCCAACGTGGGAACCGTTTATATATTGCTTTATCCGATCCAACAAATCTAACAGCCCTTGATGAATTAAAATTCCACACAGGGGTAAACACCTATAGCGTGCTTGTCGAAGAAGACAAACTCGACAAAATGATTGAAACTTTTTTGAATGAGCAAGATTCTCAATCATTTTCCGATTTAGATGATGAGTCATTAGAAGATATCGATCTCACGGCTGATGACTCACCTGAAGAAGAAATTAGCGCGACAGATGCCAATGATGCACCTATTGTGCGATTCGTGAATAAATTATTGCTCGATGCGATCAATAAAGGCGCGTCAGATATTCATTTTGAATCCTATGAAAAAAACTATCGTGTTCGTTATCGGATCGATGGTTTGTTATACGAAGTAGCTTCACCGCCAATTAATCTTGCATCAAGAATAACTGCTCGTTTAAAAGTGATGTCAAAACTTGATATTTCAGAACGTCGTATACCACAAGACGGTCACATTAAATTAAAATTATCGAGTAAACGTGCTATCGATTTTCGTGTTAATACTTGTCCTGTAGCATATGGTGAAAAAGTCGTATTACGAATTTTAGATGCTTCACAATCGCAAGTTGGAATTGAGTATTTAGGCTTTGAACAAGAACAACAAGACTTATACATGGATGCTATTTTTAGACCACAAGGCATGATTTTAGTTACAGGTCCTACTGGTAGCGGTAAAACAGTTTCTCTTTATACAGCATTAAATATTTTAAACCAACCTGAAAGAAATATTTCGACAGCAGAAGATCCGGTTGAATTACCACTTTCAGGAATTAATCAAGTTCAAATAAACCCTAAAACTGGGCTCACTTTTGCAATCGCGCTCCGCGCTTTTTTACGGCAAGATCCAGATATTATAATGGTTGGTGAAACACGAGATTTAGAAACTGCTGAAATTGCAGTTAAAGCAGCTCAAACAGGTCACTTAGTATTATCAACGTTACATACTAACAGCGCGCCAGAAACCTTAACTCGACTATCCAATATGGGGGTTCCAAGTTTTAATATTGCAACTTCAGTGATTTTAATTATTGCTCAACGTTTAGCTCGAAAATTATGTGAGCATTGCAAACAACCTGTTGAGAAACGTCCTCCTGATGATTTACTTCTAGCGGAAGGATTTACCGAAGAAGAACTAAGTACGTCATGGGAATTATTACGTCCGGTTGGCTGTGAAAAATGTACCGGAGGCTATAGTGGCCGGGTTGGTATGTATGAAGTTTTAAAAATGAACGATGCAATAAGTCGGATTATTATGAATGGTGGTAATTCCATTGAAATTGCAGATCAAGGAGTCAAAGACGGTATGAAAACTTTGAGAAGATCAGCTTTAACAAAAGTGATGAAAGGAATTACTGGGCTTGAAGAAGCAAATCGAGTAACCAAGGATTAAATCATGGCCAAGAGAAAAGTTTTAGAGCCAGTAGAATTCACTTGGGAAGGCACCAACAAACAAGGTGCAAAAATCAAAGGTGAAATCACCGGCACGAGTACGGCTATTATAAAAGCCGAACTAAGAAAACAAGGGATCCAACCAACTAAAGTTCGAAAAAAACCGACAGGTCTTTTTGCGCCTAAAGAACAAAAAATTAAAAGTAGAGATATTACTGTTTTTTCCAGACAGTTAGCGACGATGATGGCTGCAGGTATCCCACTAACTCAAGCTTTTGAAATTGTGGGACGTGGACACGAAAATCCCAGCATGCAAAAATTAATTTTCCAAATTAAATCCGATATCGAAGCGGGGAGTAACCTCGCGGAAGCCTTTTCAAGACACCCACAATACTTTAACGACTTGTATTGTAGTTTGGTCTATGCCGGTGAACAATCCGGTTCACTCGAAGGGATGTTGGGACGTTTAGCACTTTACCAAGAAAAAACAGAAACGTTAAAAAAGAAAATTAAAAAAGCGCTCACTTATCCAATTATCGTTTTAACCATTGCATTAGGTGTTTCGGTATTACTATTAATATTCGTTGTACCACAGTTCCAAGAAGTATTCTCGGGTTTTGGTGCAGAATTACCAGAATTGACCCAATACGTTGTTGTCGCTTCTGACTTTATGCAAGATTATTGGTATATCGTTTTTGGAATTGTCTTTGGTATCGTTTATTCTTTTGTTACTGCGTTAAAAACTTCAGAGCAATTTGCTTATGCGATGGATAAATTTATTTTACGAGCACCTATTATCGGTCAAATTTTAACGAAAGCGGTTATTGCGCGTTATGCTAGAACACTCTCGACAACATTTGCTGCCGGTATGCCGCTGGTTGATGCCCTAGATGCTGTTTCTGGTGCCGCAGGTAACCGATTATATCGTGATGCTATTTTAGAAATTAAAGAACAAGTCACCCAAGGGGGAACGTTACAACAAGCAATGAAAGATACCATGTTATTCCCAAATATGGTGATCCAAATGATTGCAATCGGCGAAGAATCGGGTGCGTTAGAAACAATGTTAACTAAAGTCGCAGAATATTTTGAAGAGCTTGTTGATTGTGCCGTTGACAATTTGAGCACGCTACTCGAACCAATCATCATGGTTTTATTAGCCTTAATCATTGGTACAATGGTGATAGCGATGTATTTACCAATTTTCCAACTTGGTGGTGTTGTCTAATAAAATCTATATATCGATTAAATTAGGCTTACGGAAAGTCCGGTAATAATTATGTTACACTTAACCGTCAACATAAGGTATTAGGATTTACAATGTTTGAAGTTTATCTTGAAGCACTACAACAACACATGGTTATTTATTTATTTTTAATTGCAGTCTTTGGATTAATATTTGGTAGTTTTTTTAATGTCATGATTTATCGTTTGCCTATTATGTTATTTCGTGATTGGCGCGAGCAGTGTAATGAATTACTCGATTGCAATACCTCACATAACGATGGTGAAAGTGAAAAATTCAATTTATTTTATCCTCGATCACATTGCACAAATTGTAAAAAAGCCATTTCGCCATGGCAAAATATTCCCGTTTTTAGCTATATATTTCTCGCTGGAAAATCGGCGTGTTGTAAATCAAAAATCAGTATTCAATATCCATTAGTCGAAGCCTTAACGGCAATATTTGCGGTGATAGTTGCATATCATTTTGGTGTATCTTGGATAGCAATTGCGGCAATTGCTTTAACATGGTCATTGCTTATTCTCACTTTTATTGACCTTAAACATTGCATATTACCTGATAACATTACGCTCTTTATGTTATGGGTGGGATTGTTGCTTAATCTTTATGGTTTTTATGCCAATATTTATGATGCCGTTATTGGTGCGGCTGCAGGTTATTTATCTTTATGGTTTGTCACTTGGTTATTTAAATTAATTACCGGCAAAATAGGCATGGGCAACGGTGATTTTAAATTACTCGCCATGTTGGGCGCTTGGTTAGGATGGCAAATGTTACCCTTTATTATTTTAGTTTCAGCATTGATCGGAACAGTTATTGGGGTTTGTATTATTGTGATAAAACGCCAAGATAAAAATGTGCCTATCCCCTTCGGTCCTTATCTTGCTATTGCAGGTTGGGTAGCTTTATTATGGGGTAATGAAATTACAACATGGTATCTTCATACGCTGAATGTTTATTAAATGATGAAAACAAAAACAATTGGTTTAACAGGTGGTATAGGCAGTGGAAAAACCACTGTTGCTAAAATATTTCAATCACTGGGTGTCGAAATTTTTGATGCCGATGTCATCGTTCATCAATTATTAGAAAGCAATCAAAATATTATTAATACCATAAAAAAATTAGCCACAGATACTATTATGAACAATAATAAAATAAATAGAAAAAAACTTCGCGAATTAGTATTTCATAATCCAAGTTTAAAACAAGCACTTGAACAATTATTACATCCGCTTGTTTTAGCAGAAATTAGACTTTTAAGTCAACAAGTCAAAAAACCTTACTCTA